>NZ_JBFUIU010000027.1:0-29195 GCF_056401695.1 Variovorax sp. P4_D9 | reverse complement strand
GTATAGAAGCCCGAGCTCTTGAGCATGTCGCGGAAGGGCGCCGGATCGGGCTTGTTGAAGGTCACGCCCAGCTTGGTCAGCTGGGCCTGCGCGTCGGCGTTGAGCCTGGCGATGTCCTCGCGCTGCTTGAGGGCGGCGGCGTTGAGGTTCTTCGAAAGCGACTCCTGAACCTCCTTGGGCAACGCTTGCAGCTTCTTCGCGTTGCCGAAGATGAAGTGGCCATCCCAGGTGTGAGCCGTCAGTGCGCAGTACTTCTGCACTTCATAGAGCTTGGCGCTCTGGATCAGGGCGAGCGGGTTCTCCTGCCCGTCGACGACCTTGGTCTGCAGCGACGAATAGAGTTCGCCGAACGGGATCGCGGTGGGCGATGCGCCCAGCGCCTTGAACATCGAGATCCAGAGCGGGATGCCCGGCACGCGGATCTTGAATCCCTTCAGGTCCGCCGGCGTGACGATGGGCTTAGTGGACGACGTGATGTTGCGATAGCCGTTGTCGAGGCACTTGTCGTAGGCATAGAGGTTGACCTTGGCCAGTGCGGCTCGTACATAGGCGCCTAGATCGCCGTCCATCGCGGCCCACACCACGTCGTAGTCCTTGAACGCGAAGGCTACGCCGTTGATGCCGGCGGTCGGCACCAGCGTCTGCAGATTGGTGCCGGCGGTGGACATGATGTCGATGGCGCCGGCGCGCGTCTGCGAAATCATGTCGGGCTCGCTGCCAAGCTGGCTGGTCGGGTAGACCTGAAGATCGACCTTCCCGCCCGTGTCCTTGCGGATCGCTTCGGCCGCTTCCTTGATGCGCAGGCTGCCGGGATGGTCGGCCGGGAAGGCCGTGCCGTACTTGAGCTTGATCTCGCTTTGCGCGAAGGCAAAGTGGGTCGGCAGCGTGGCGGCTGCGCCGGTCGTGGCGATGGCGGCGACGAACCGGCGGCGGGTGGGCGTGAAAGTCATGACAAGGGTCTCCGTGGGGTCTTGTGAGGGTCAGGGGTATCGGATGCGCGGTTCAGCTGGATAGCAGTGCAGTCATGCCGCCGTTGCGCAGGGTGGACAGATGCCGCGCCAGGCGGTCGGCCAAGGTCGGTGGCCAGGGCGCCGTGCCGAACACGGCGCTGTGCGCCAGCGCGGCGTTCGCTGCATCGCTGTCGTTGGCGGCCTGCCTGAGGCGCGCAGCGAGCGCCGCGGCGCCCGGGTCGCTGATGACCAATTCTGCGCCGCTGTCACTGCGTGCGGTCGCGAGGTAGTGCAGCCAGGTTGCCAACGCGCGCTCGAGTTGCGGGCGTTCCACGGCGCAAGCCAGGCTCTCGCGCAAGGCGGGCAGCCAGCGCACCGGGATTTTCTGGGTGCCGTCCATGGCGATCTGCTGCGTGCGATGGGCCAGTGTCGGGTTTTCGAAGCGCGTGAGCAATTCGTGGCAGTAGGCCAGGACGTCGTAGCCCGGTGGGGCCGCGACGGTCGCGCGCAGGTCCTCCAGCATCAGGCGGCGCGCGAAGCCGCCGACCAGCGGATGCGCCATTGCGTCGGACACGGTCTCCAGGTCGCACAACTGGCCTGCATAGGCGAGGGCCGAGTGCGTGCCGTTGAGCAAGCGCAGCTTCATAGCCTGATATGGACGCACATCGCTGGTCAGCAAGGCGCCCGCGTCTTCCCAGGCGGGACGAATGCCGGCGAAGCGGTCTTCGATCACCCACTGGGTGAACGGTTCGCAAACGATGGCGGCCTCGTCACGCAGGTGGAGCCGCGCCGCAGCCCAGTCGATCGAGGCGGGTGTCGCTGCCGGCACGATGCGATCGACCATGCTGTTCGGGCAGCCGATCTCGGCCTCGATGCGGCGCGCGAGCTTCGCATCGAACAAGTCCGCGTACTGCACCAGCAGCTTGCGCAAGGTGTCGCCGTTGCCAGCCATGTTGTCGCAGCACACCAGCGTCAACGGCGCGTCGGCGGGGCGGCGGCGGATGCTGGCAGCCAACACGCCGAGCGTGGTCTTCGGCGTCTCCGGATTCGCGATGTCGTGGCGGACTGCCGCATCGTCGATGTCGAGGTCGCTGCCCGCCGGGTTCTGGCTGTAGCCCTTTTCAGTGACGGTGCTGGTCACGATGGCCGTCGCCGGATCGGCGATGGCCGCGATGACCTGCGCCAGTTGACTCGGCGCGTACAGGGCGCCGCGCAGCGCTCCGACGACGCGCGTGCGCGCCTGGTCGCCATGCCGCTCGGTCACCGAATACAGGTGGTCTTGCGCCGCCAGCGTCTCGGAGACGCGCGGGTCGCGCAGGCTCACGCCGACGATGCCCCAGCGAAGGTCGCCCTGCGCGATGACCGCCTCGGTATAGAGCGCCTGGTGGGCCCGGTGGAAGGCACCCAGGCCCAGGTGCACGATGCCGCCTGCCAGGCGCGTGCGGTCGTAGGCCGGCTGCGCCACGCCCTCGGCGAGGGACTGCAGGCTGCGCTCTGAAAGCCGCGAGTTCTGGTCTGCTGCCGAAGGCATCTGCTGCATCTCCGTTGGATTACCACAGTACCATGGTGGCATGGCACGATAGGGCGAGTCTAGGGAGCAATTGAGGCGCCTTATTAGCGGGGAAACCCTGATGATTGAATCTTTGTTGCGTTCACTACCATGGTGTAAAGTGGCTCATCACCCCAGGAAGCGCCCCTATGCCTGCCCGAGCCCCCGCCAGCGACCCCAAAGCCGATCCTCAGCAAACCGAAGGCGCGTTGGTCACTGCATTGAACGGCTTCAAGCTCGACCCCGAACGCTCCTATACGTCGCAGGTGCACCACCAACTGAGAGAGGCCATCGTGCGCGGCACGCTGCCTCCGCGCACGGCGCTTTCCGAAGCCACGATCTCCAAGTTGATCGATGTCAGCCGCACGCCGGTGCGCGAAGCGCTGGCGCAACTGGCGGATGAGCAACTGGTGCTGATCTACCGCCAGGTTGGCACGATCGTGGCGCCGGTGCGCATGCAGCTGCTTGAGGAAGGCCGTTTCGTGCGCAGCACGCTGGAATGCGCGAGCCATGTGCAGCTCGCGCAGACCATCACGCCAGCCCAGCTGACCGAATTCGGCCAGATCGTCGAGCGTCAGCGCAACGCGGTCGCGAGCGGCGAGATCGACCGGTTTTCCGAGCTGGACGAATTGATGCATCGCCGGCTCTTCGAGTTCGCAGGCCGCGAACACATCTGGGCCATGCTGGAACCGATCAAGCGCCAGTTCGACCGTGTGCGCTGGCTCCTGCTGGGCCATGTCGCGGGCCACGCCGAGCGCGCGCTGAGGGAACACGAGCAGATGCTGGCGCAGATGGCATCGCGCGACGTGGCGGGCCTGGGTGCGAGCGTCGCTTCCCACATCAACCACATCACGGCCCACCTTGCCGCGCTGCGCGAGCAGGCGCCGGCGAGCTACTTCGCCGACTGATCGGGGACGCCTTTACGCTTGGGCAACTGCGGGCTGCGGCTGCGGCTGCGGCTGCAGCGCCGCGTCCCGCAACTCGCGTCTCAGGATCTTGCCGACCGTGGATTTCGGCAGGGCGTCGACGATGTGCACGACCTTGGGAACCTTGTAGCCGGTCAGGGCTGCGCGGCAGTGCGCGATGACATCCTGGGCCTCCAGGCGCGCACCCGTTGCCTTCACGACGAACAGACGCACGGTTTCGCCGGTCTTTGGATCCGGAACGCCGACGCAGGCGCACTCGGCCACGCCGGGGCAGGCCGTCGCCACGGCTTCGATCTCGTTCGGATAGACGTTGAATCCAGAGACGATGATCATGTCCTTGATTCGGTCGACGATCTTGAGGAAGCCGCGTTCGTCCAACATGCCGACATCGCCGGTGCGGAAGTAGCCGTCGGCCGTGAAGGCTGCCGCATTGGCTTCGGGCTTCTGCCAGTATCCGCTCATCACCTGCGGCCCGCGGGCGCAGATCTCGCCGGGCTGTCCCGACGCGACCTCGCGGCCCGCTTCGTCGATCAGCTTGATGTCCGTCGAGGGCAGCGGCAGCCCCGTCGTGTTGGAGAATTTGCCGATGAACGGTGGGTTGATGGAAAGAACCGGGCTCGTCTCCGACAGGCCGTAGCCCTCCAGGATCAGACAGCCCGTGATCTGCTGCCAGCGCGCGGAGGTGGCTTCGAACACCGCGGCGCCGCCGCCGGCCGAAAGGCGCAGGTTCGAGAAGTCCACTTCCTTCAGGCGCGGATGCGCCGCCAGGCCCCCATAGAGAGTGTTGACGCCGACGAAGACCGACGGTCGAGCCTGCTTGAAGGTGTCGATCAGGCCGTCCATATCGCGCGGATTGGCCACCAGCCAGTTCTCGGCCCCGACGGAGAAGTAGCTGATGAAATTCACCATCAGGGCGAAGATGTGATAAAGGGGAAGGGCCGTCACCACCACTTCCTCGCCGGGATGGATGGTCTGGTGCATGAAGGCCTTGTATTGCTCCGTGTTGGCCACCAGGTTGCGATGCGACAGGCAGGCGCCTTTCGACAGACCGGTTGTGCCGCCGGTGTACTGCAGGAAGAGCAGGTCGTCGCCGCTAATCGTCGGGGCTTCATAGCTGTCGGGCATGCCCTCGGCGAGCATCCCGGACAGCGGCAGCGCGCCAATCAGCCGGGCATCCGGCTCGGGTCCGGGCAGCGGCCTGGYCAAGRCATCGCCGGGGCTGACCGTGATGATCTTCTCGACCGGAGCGTGCGCGATGGCTTCGGCAAGCGTGGGCGTCGAGCCGTTGAACGCGACCACGATCCTCGCGCCCGCGTCGCGCAGCTGATGCGCGAGCTCGCTCGGCGTATAGAGCGGATTCACGTTGACCTGCACCGCACCGAGGCGGGCGATGCCGATGAGAACCACCGGAAACGCCGCCAGGTTGGGCATCATCACCGCGATGCGGTCTCCCTTGCGGACGCCGAGTTCGCGTTGCAGACAGCTGGCGAAGCGTGCCGACAGGCGGTCGACATCGCGGTAGCTCAGACTTTGGCCGAACGAGCGGAACGCCGTCTTGTCGGCGTATTCCCGCATGGCCTGCTCGAGCAGTTCGACGATCGAGCCGTATGCATCGGGATCGATCTGCGCGGGGACGTCGCCGTACGACTGGATCCAGGGGCGTTGATTCATGTGTGTTTCCTTCAGGGCGTTTGTTGGGCGGCAGGGTCCTTGGCCACCAGTGCGGGATCCGCGTGTCCGACGAAGATCCGCAGCGCCAGTCGCTGGACGAATGTGCCGTAGGGCGGATAGAAGAGACCGATCGGGAACAGGCGCTGGCGCTTGAACACGGTCTTCGCATGCGACAGCTCGCGAAAGCCCTCCACGCCGTGGTAGGTCCCCATCCCCKAGTTGCCGATGCCGCCGAAGGGCGCGTCGTGGTTGACCACCTGCCATCCCCAGTCGTTGATCGCGACGCCGCCCGAATGCGTTCGGCGCAGCAGCGCGTCGCGCTCGGCGCGGTCGTGGCTGAAGCAGTAGAGCGCCAGCGGGCGCGGACGCGCATTGATGAAGGCGATCGCTTCGTCCATCGTGTCGTAGGGCACGACGGGCAGGATCGGGCCGAAGAGCTCTTCGAACATCACCCGCATGTCGGGCCTGAGACCGGTCAGGATCTGAAGCGGCAGCTGGCGGCCCTCGCCGGTCGGCATGGGCGCGCAGCTCTCGACCGACGCCCCCTTGGCGCGGGCATCCTCCAACAGGCCGATCAGGCGTTGGTATTGCCGCTCGTTAACGATCGCCGTGTAGTCGGCATTGCCGACCGTCTTGTTGGCGTAGAACGCCTTGAACGCGCGGCCGACGGATTCGACGAATTCGTCGACCTGCTCGCGCGGCACCAGCGCGTAGTCGGGGGACACGCAGATCTGGCCGCAGTTGGTCGACTTTCCGTGCGTGATGCGCCGGGCCGCGTCGGCGACCGGGTAGTTGCGGGTCACGAGGGCCGGGGACTTGCCGCCGAGCTCGAGCGTGACCGGCGTGAGGTTGTCCGCCGCCGTGCGCATCACGACGCGGCCGACGGCCGGCGAGCCGRTGAAGACGATGTGGTCGAAGGGCAGCGAAGTGAAGACATTGGGATCGACCAGTTCCTCGCCGACCACCGCCACGAGGTCTTCGGGGAACACCTCGGCGAGCATCCGCTTGAGCACCGCGTTGGTGGCCGGCGTCACCTCCGGCATCTTCACCATCACCCGGTTGCCGGCAGCGAGCGCGGCGACCAGGGGGCCCAGCGCCAGGTAGACCGGAAAGTTCCAGGGCACGATCACGCCGACCACGCCCTTAGGCTGATAGATCACCCGGATGCTGTTGCTGATGAACAGCAGTTCCGTCGAACGCCGGCTCGGCTTCATCCAGCGCCGGACATGCTTGATCGCATGGTCGAGTTCGAGCATCGAGCCGAGCAGGTCGAGCATCTTCGATTCCGCTTCCGACCGGTAGCCGAAATCGTGGCTCATGGCCTCGGCAAGAAGGTCCTGATAGCGCGACACCTGCAGCTTGAGCGACTTCAGGCGGCTGCGCCGCTGGTCGGCGTCGGGCCAGGGCGCCGCGGCGAAGGCGGCCCGCTGGGCGGCGAAGAGCTGAGCGACAGGTTCGTTCGCGCGGTCGACGGTTTCCGCGCGCGGGGCGTCCAGGGTGTGGGTCATGCGGTCTCCATGTGACTGAGGGGCAGGGCGGCACACCCTGCTTGGCGCTTGAATGTAGGCGTCCACGCGGCTGCCGCCTAGGTTGCGCCCCGCCAGAATCGGGTGAAAATCTGCCAACCCGCCAAGAAGACCCCGTGCGCCGCAAGTCCATCACCCGCCCATCCCCGGCCCTGTCGTCCCTGCGCTATCGTCACGCCGGCGGCGACATCGAAATGCCGAGCGAAAGCACGCTGGGCCTGCCCGCGCTGGTCGAGACGATGGCCGCACTCGGGGTCGACGCAGCGGCAGTGCTCGAGGGCACGGGGATCTCGCCGCTGGCCATTACGGACCACAACGCGCGGCTGTCGCAGCGCCAGAAAGTCGCGCTCTTCGACAACGTGGAGCGCCTGTCGCCGGATCCTGCGATCGGCCTGCTGGCCGGGCAGCGGCAGCGGATCTCGGACTTCGGTGTCTTCGGCTATGTGCTGCTGAGCAGTGCGACTCTGGGCGATGCGGTGAGCTTCGGCATCCAGCACGTGCGACTGGCGGGTCCGGTGCTCGAGAAGAGCTTCCACATCGAAGGCGAGCTGGCGATCTTCGAGGGACGCGATGTCCTGGACCTCGGCCGCCTGCTGCCCTTGGCGACCGAGTTCTGGTTCAGCTCGATCCTGACCCTGATGGGCCGGGTGCTCGAGCGGCCGTTCCAGCCGCGGCGCATGCTCTTGCCCTACCCGGCGCCGGCCTGTGCCGACCGCTATCCCGAGATCCTGAATTGCCCGGTGAGCTTCGATGTGAATGCCATGCAGATGCAGTTCGACGCCAGCCTGCTGGGGCTCGCGCTGCCCAATGCCAACCCCATCACGGCCARCCTCTCCGCGGACTTCTGCGGCCGCATGCTCGAAGCCATCGGCGGCGAGAACACTCTGATCAAGTCGATCAAGGAAGCCTGCCTCAACAGTGCGGGTGCCGTGCCCAGGGCGGATGAGATGGCCGAGCGGCTGCACATGTCGAGCCGCACGCTGCATCGCCGACTGGTCGATGCCGGCACCAGTTACCAGGACATCATCGATGGCATCCGCAAGCGCCTGGCCATCGAATTGCTGGCGCGCACGGAGCTGTCGGTGGACGAGATCGCCGAGCGCAGCGGCTTCGCCGACACGTCGAACTTTCGCAAGGCGTTCAAGAAATGGACCGGCCAGACGCCGGCCTACTTTCGAGAGCGTCGAGGCTGAGGCGGGTTGCGCGCACGCACCGCCGGGTTGGGGGTACGCATAGGTGGGCGCCGAGCGGGGCATTCGACGCTCGCGGGTCATTGTCAAGGCGGGAGAGCTCGCGGCCTATCCCGGTACCCACCTAGGCCACGTACGTGTTCCTGCGTGGCCGTCCGGATAGCGCGCCGCATCGCAATCGCGAAAATCCTCAGGGCGGGGTGCGAGCGATCACTGCGATATCAGGTCGTCTGATCTGGCATGGGTACCGCAAGCGGTCCGTCTATCCGGACGTGAAAGGAAAACTTGAAATGAAAGCAGCCCACTACACAGTTCTTGCATTGGCTTCGGCCCTGGCATTCACGGCGCCGGCTATGGCGCAGCCGAGCACGCCTTCAGCCACCCCCAAGGTGCTGGATGTCCGGGACATGATGAAAGAGATCTCGATCTCCGCCTTGGTGACGGCGATTGATCCGAAGAACCGGATCGTGACCCTCAAGGGACCGGAGGGGAACGAGTTCGCGGTGATGGTCGACCCGAGGGTCAAGAACCTGGCCCAGGTCAAGGTTGGCGACATGGTCGATGCCACCTACATCCAGTCGGTGGCGCTCGACTTCCAGAAGGGTGACGGCATCCGCATGGCGTCGTCGACGACGGCCGTCGACCGCGCCCAGGTCGGACAGCTTCCCGGCGCGGGCGCGATGAAGCAGACGACGATGGTGTCGAACATCTGGGCGATCGATCAGGCCAAGGGCACCGTGATGGTGCGGGGTCCATTCGGTCACTTCACCGAAGTGAAGCTGAAGGACCCGGCCATGCTCAATGGCGTCAAGGTCGGCGACCAGATGAAGTTGACCATCACACAGGCTCTCGCCACGTCGGTCGTCAAGAAGTCCTAGCTGCATTCCGGTAGCCAGCTTCATCGGCGAGCGACATGACGGCTTCGTCGGCTGTCTTTTCGCGCGGAGGCTCGCTGCTGCTGTTGCTGGGCACGGCACTGGCGCTTGGCGCTTGCACCACCTACGGTGTGATCGCCAATGTGCCATTGTCTCCAGGCCACGATGGCACCGTCTATTCGTTGGGTGAGTTCGCCAGGAACCCGCGTCGTCATTCCGGCGAGCTGACGCTGGCCGTCGCCTTCTCGGGCGGTGGCACTCGCGCTGCCGCCCTGTCCTACGGGGTCATGCAGGAGCTGCGCGACACCCGCGTCCGAATCGATGGCAAGGAACAGAGCCTGCTGGAGGCGATCAACGTCATCAGCTCGGTGTCCGGAGGCAGTTTCACATCCGCCTACTACGGCCTCTACGGCGATCGCATCTTCATCGACTACGAGGAGCGATTCCTTCGCAACGACGTCGAAGGCGCCCTGCTGCGGGGCCTGCTGGATCCCATGCGCTGGTTCAGCAGCCACGGCCGCACCGAAATGGCGGTTTCCTACTACCAGCAGTCGCTCTTCGGCGATGCAACATTCAGCGATCTGGCAAGGCGCGATGCGCCGCTGATCCTGATCAACAGCTCCGACCTGAGTTCGGGCGGACGGTTTTCGTTTGTCCAGGAGTACTTCGACCTGCTGTGCTCGGACCTGAGCAGTTTCCCGCTGGCGCGCGCCGTCACGGCATCGAGCGCCGTGCCGGTGCTGTTCGGGCCCGTCGTGGCAGAGAACTACAGTGGCTGCGCCAGCGGCATGCCTCCCTGGCTTGCGGCCGCGAAGAAGCGAGACAGCGACGATGCCTACTTGAGCATGGTGGTGCAGGATGACCTCGCCTACCAGAACAAGGTCACGCACAGGTACGCCCAGTTCGTCGACGGCGGGATCACCGACAACCTGGGTCTTCGCGCACTGCTGGACGCCGTCGAACTGGCCGGGGGTGCCGAGAACTACGTCAGTAAGCTCGACATCGCGGCGCCGCGTCACATCGCCATCATCTCGGTCAATGCCGCCGCCGACACGCCCGCGGGCATCGGCGAGAGCAACCGGGCGCCGAGCTTCGAGCAGACTATGAACGCCGTCACCAATGTGCAGTTGCATCGCTACAACGTGGCGACGCTCCAACAGACCCAGCAGAACCTCGAACGCTGGACCCGCGAGCTCTCGACGCCCGAACGGCCCGTGAACTCGTACTTCATTCGGCTCAGCTTCGAGGACGTTCCCGACCTGCCGCTGCGCCGCTTCCTGAACGAGATCCCGACCAGCTTCGTTCTGGACAAGGAGCAAGTGGCGCGCTTGATTGCCACCGGCCGGGAGCTGCTGCGCAACAATCCGGACTATCAGCGCTTGCTGGCCGGACTGCGAGCGCAAGCAGAGACGGCCGTGCCGGCAACCGCCGCGCCCTGACGCGCGTCATCGCGCTGCAAGCTCCAGGTCGTCCTGGCACTTGGGCGTCCTACGGTCCCTCGCGCTTGTAGGTGCCTCGAGGCAGGCACTTGCTGGAGCCGGTGACCACCAGTTTCGTGAACCCGAAGTCCGACTTGATGGTGTAGTCCTTTCCTGCATGGGCGTCGCCCGGCTGGGTGCGGTGGCGGAACTTCTTGTCGGGACATCGACTGGACAGGAACTCGTTGCCCGAACGACCCCCGGCGCGCCAAGTGATCGTGGTGTTGCCGTTCACGTATGCGCCCTCGAAGTCATCGAAGGCCAGGGCGCTCGAACTCCATCCGCTCGCGAGGACTATCGCGGCCAGCAGCGGCGTCTTCAAACTCAACCGATGTCGTGTCATAAGGCGTGTGATGCGCAGGGGCATTTTATGGCGGGCTTCGCCCTTCGTGTCCCCTGTGTCCACCACGTACGTGGATCTAGGTGTGATCTAGGTGGCCGCTGGGATACCGCGGGCCGGCTGCTTTTTCGAGAATCGGCGTATTGCGAACTCAGCGCTGCGAAGGAGATCCCCATGCGCCTGATTTCTTCGGCCCTCGGCGCCGCGACCGTCGTGCTCTCGGGCATGGCACCACCCGTGCTGGCCCAGAACCTGCCCGCCATCCCGCCGCTGCAGACCCAGGGAACTGCGAGCTTCACCTGCGGCGGCATCGGGGAGGCCTCTTCCAAGGCGATGCTCGCCGCCCGGAAGGACTATCCCCTTTCGCTGCTGTTCGCAACCGCCGCAGGTGAATACATGGCTTCGGTCACCGTGACGATCAAGGATGCCAAGGGCGCCAGCGTGCTGACGGTGCCGTCGACCGGGCCCGTCTGCCTGATCAAGCTTCCGGACGGCAGCTACACCGTGGATGCGCAAGCCATGGGCAAGAGCAAATCGCAGAGCGTCGTGGTCGGCGGTGGCCCCAAGGCGATCGACTTCAGCTTCTAGGCGTTCGGTCGAAGAGATCGTCCGATGCAATCCGCTGCTTCAGTTCAACGGTCCCGGCCGGTTTGTTTTCTGGCACTCTACGCGCTGCTGCTGCTCTGCGCATTGGTCAATCCCGATCCGCTTCCATCCTGGAACGAAGGCAGCGTGAAGCAGTCGATCATCGGCTTCGTCGGCAAGGTCACAACGCCGGGCTCGCCGGACTTCGTGCCGCCACCCGAGCGCATCGCGACCTTCGACAACGACGGCACGCTGTGGGCCGAACAGCCGCTGTACTCGCAGGTCTTCTTCAACCTGGACCGGGTGAAGATGCTTGCGCCACAGCATCCCGAGTGGAAGACGACCGAGCCCTTCGCTTCAGTGCTGAAGGGCGATGTCAAGGAAGCGATGGCGGGCGGCGAGAAATCCATCCTCGCGCTGGTGGCGGCCACCAGCACCGGCATGTCGACGGCCGAGTTCGACGCACTGGTGCGCGACTGGCTCGCCACGGCGAAGCATCCGAGGTTCGACCAGCCCTACACCTCGATGGTGTACCAGCCGATGATCGAACTGATGAGCTACCTGCGCGCGAACGGCTTCAAGACCTTCATTGTCTCGGGTGGCGGCATGGCCTTCATGCGGCCATGGACGGACAAGGTGTATGGCGTGCCGCCGGAGCAGGTGGTGGGCAGCAGCGGGAAGACTCGCTACGAGGAACGCAACGGCCAGCCCGTGATCATGCGGCTGCCCGAACTGGGGTTCATCGACGACGGACCCGGCAAGCCCGTGGGCATCGATATGCACATCGGTCGCCGGCCGGTCTTCGCCTTCGGCAACTCCGACGGCGACTTGCAGATGCTCCAGTGGACGGGCGCCGGCACGGGCGCGCGCTTCATGGGCATCGTTCACCACACCGACGCGGTGCGTGAGTGGGTGTACGACAGCAATTCCGGCGTCGGCAAGCTGAGCGCCTCGACGCTCGATCTGGCCCGAGCCAAGGGCTGGACCGTCGTCGACATGAAGCGGGATTGGGCGGTGGTGTTTCCGTTCCAGTCTCCGGCAGGCGGCGAATCGCTGATCTAGCGGGAGGGAAGCTCGAGATTCATTCGCAGCAGCTCGGTGATTGAGTGGACCTGCAGCTTCTCGAGCAGCCGGCTGCGATGCTGCTCGACGGTGCGATGGCTGATCGCGAGCTCCTTGGCGATGACCTTGTTCGGCAAGCCCTTGAGCGCCAGCGACATCACCTCGCGCTCGCGCTCGGTCAGGGCGGCAATCCGCCTGGCCAGGTCCGGATGGGCGTCGGCGACAGGCGCCGCCCGCATGCCCGCATCGCGACGCAGGGCTTCGTCGATGGCGTCGAGCAACTCTTGTTCGCGGTAGGGCTTCTGCACGAAGTCGACGGCCCCGTCCTTGACCGCCTTGACCGCCATCGCGATGTCGCCATGGCCGCTGATGAAGACGATCGGGATTCGCGCGCCGATCGCGACCAGCCGCTGCTGCAGCGCGAGTCCGCTCATGCGGGCCATGCGCACATCGACCACCAGGCAGCCCGGCCGCGACGGATCGAAGGTTTCGAGGAACTCCAGCCCAGAACCGTAGGCCTCGGCGGCAAGGCCGATCGAGTTCACCAGTTCGCGCACCGAGTCGCGAAAGGCCTCGTCGTCATCGATGATGAATACGGTGGGTTCGATCATGGCCCGAGTCTATTGAAGCCGCGACAGCGTGAAGCTGAACAAGGCCCCGCCGCGGGGATTGTGCGAGGCCCAGAGCTTGCCGCCGTGGGCCTCGATCAGTTTGCGGCAGATCGCGAGTCCGACGCCAAGGCCGCTCGGCTTGGTCGAGTAGAAGGATTCGAACACTCGCTCCAGGTCGCCTTCGGCGATGCCGATGCCGCGGTCGGCGATGTCCACCCGCACCTCGTCGCGCTCGCCGGCCCGGATCGCGATGGCGATCTCCCTTGGACCGTCCGGGGGCGCGAGCTCGATCGCCTCCATCGCATTGCGCAGCAGGTTCAGGACCACTTGCTGGACATGGATTTCGTCGACCACCACCTCGGGCAGAGGGCTTGTCGGCGGCAACTCGATGCGGATGTCGCGAAGATCGCAGTCCATCTTCACCATACTGACGCATTCGCTCACCGCCTGCTCGATGCGGATCGGCTTGGGGTCCAGCTCGTGTCGCTGCGCCATGCTGCGCATGCGCGTCACGACGTCGCCGGCGCGCGTGGACTGGCCGATGACCTTGTCGAGCAGTTCCGTGATCCGCGACATGTCGGGCGTTGCTTCGGTCGCGCGGTGTCGCGCGGCGAGCGCGTAATTCTCGATCGCCCCGAGCGGCTGGGTGATCTCGTGGGCCAGTGCCACCGACATTTCTCCGGCCGTGTGAACCCGCACCAGATGCGCCAGACGCTCGCGCCAGTGCGCTGCCTCGATTTCGGCGGCAAGCCGGCGGCGCTCGGCCGCCTCGCGCGCGTGCAGGCTGCCGAACACCTCTGCGAGCAGCTGGACACCGGGGAGCAAGGCGTCCGGCCATGCATGCTCACGCCGGACCGTCGCGATCGAGAGCGCGCTCGCCGTTTCTCCTGCGACCGGCACCACGAGCAATGAGCGGATACCCAGTGCCTGCAATGTGTTGCGGTCCGGGTTCGCCCAGGATGGAAGCTCTTCGAGACAGGACAGCCGGACCACGTGGCCGGCAGCCACGCGGCTGCTGAGCCACGGCAAGTCGCCCGTTCCGCCCGTCCCCGGCGGCGCGAAGCCTTCCGCATGCCAATGCTGCGTCTGGTCGTAGCGCGCGTTGCCGCCGATCCCCCGCCAGAGGGCGACCCGCTCGGCGTCCACGAAATCGCCGATCTCGCCCAAGCCGCGCGAGATGGCCTCGTTTTGCGCCTCCGGTGTGGCCATCACCAGGGAAGCCAGGATGTTGCTGGCCAGCCGCTCGAAGCCGATCGCGAGCTCGAGTTCTTCCTGGGCGCGCTTGCGGGCGAGGGCGCTGCCGAAAATTTCGGCCAGCAGACGCATCCGGCCGAGCAGCTCGTTGGGCCATTCGCGCTCGACCCGGATGGAGCCGAAGTTGAGGGCGCCGTGCAGATTTCCCGCCACCATGATCGGCATCATGACGTGCGATTTCAGGCCGATCCGACGCCAGCTCTCTTTGTCGACGCCGGCCTCCGGCGGCAGGTCGTCGAGCCGGGAGAACGCGACCGGCCGGTTCGCGATCGCCATCGAAAGAGCCCACGGATTCGAATCGCGCGCGGCGAGGAATGGAGGCACCGGCGCGATGCCGTCGACGGCATAGGAATGCGTGACCTGGGCGCTGCCAGTCAGCGTGAAGACGCGCGTCAGCGTCGACCGGTCGATGTCCAGGGCCTTCACGATGCGTGCTAGGTTTTCCTCGATGGCTCGGTCGATGTCGTGCACGGGCACGGCAATGAAGATGGCCGACAGGTCCGACAGCAGGCGCTCGAAGCGCAGCAGGTCCGGCAGGTCGCGGGCAGGCGCGGCCCGAGCGCTGCCCCGTCCCTCTGAGCGAGACCTCTGGATTGGCGTCGGCAGTGCGCAGGGATGATCTCGCAAGTTAAAGACTTTTTGCGGCATTTCGGTGTTTTCCGGCCTGATCGGGACGCATCGCGTCTGGCCGCATCCGAATCATCGCGACATCGTTCGCGCGCCGTCAATCCGGCTTTCGGGATATGGCGACCGCTGCCGGCAACGGTGACGGACCGGGCCAATCCGCGCCGAGCGCCTGGCATTCGCGGATCGCCAGATCGGCCGCGGGCGACAGGGTGCGGCCCTTCAGCCAGATCGCGTGAACATCGGCGAACAGCGTCGTTGGGGTCGCGAACAAGCGCAGCGGCCGCAAGTCCATGCCCAGGGCGGTCGCCAGACCATGCGGCAGCAAGGCCAGCAGGTCGCCGTCCATGGCCAGCCTGGAGAGCGTGTGCAGATCGTCGCATTCGACCGCCAGCGGAAAGGCTCCGGGATCCGCGAAGCCGAGTGCCTGCGCGACCACCCCCAACAACTCCGGCTTGGTCGAGACCATGCCGATGCCGTAGCGGCGCAGGCTCTCCGGCGTGGCCCCGTCGTCCCGCAGCAAGGGGTGGTCGGCTCGGCAGTACAGCGCCCCGGTGATCTTCATGAGCGGCACCATGTCCAGTTGGGCATCGCGAACGAGCAGCCGCGGATCGGCAACGAAGAAGTCGATCACCTCGGCCAGCAGCAGGGCGAGCAGGCTCTCGACGTTCCCGCTGCGCACGCGCGCGATCACCCGCGGGGCCTTGCGGCGCAGCTCGGCCAGCAGCCGCGGCACCAGGACAGCGGCCGGTATGGGCCCCACGCCGATGCAGAGTTCGCCCAGTTCGCCCTGACGCAACAACTCAGCGTCGCGTTCCAGGCATCGACTGTCGAAGACCAGACGTCGCGCGCGCTCGACGAGCGTTCGCCCGGCGGGGGTCAGCTTCGCACCCTGAGGACCCCGTTCGAACAGCTTCAGGCCGAAGTGCTCCTCGATGGACTGGATGCTGCGGCTGAAGGCCGGCTGGCTGAGATGAACCTTGTCGGCCGCCGAGACGAAGCGCCCCTCTTCGGCGAGCGCGATCAGGTGACTGAGTTGTCGCAGGTTCACTATGCGCTCCACGCAATCAATGCTTCCTGATTATGCATTGGACCGATGTGTCTCCTTTCGGCATTCTTCGGGTCCACGGACCGGCCCCGCATCGCGCATTGACGACGCGGCGACCCCTCGCGCCGGCCCAAACAAAGAGAGACAACATGGAATTCGACTACGTGGTGGTGGGGGCCGGATCGGCCGGATGTGTGATCGCTTCGCGCTTGAGCGAGGATCCGGGCGTTTCGGTCGCCTTGCTGGAAACAGGCGGGCCGGACAAGAGCGTCCTGATCCATGCGCCGGCCGGTGTGATTGCAATGGTGCCCACGCGCATCAACAACTACGCCTACCAGACCGTGCCGCAGACGGGCCTGGGCGGCCGTCGCGGCTATCAGCCGCGCGGCAAGACGCTGGGTGGCAGCAGCTCGATCAATGCCATGCTCTACGTGCGCGGGCATCGCCACGACTATGACCACTGGGCGGGCCTCGGCAATGCGGGCTGGGCCTACGACGACGTGCTGCCCCTGTTCCGCAAGGCCGAGCACAACGAGCAGTTCGGCGGCAGCCCCTGGCATGGGCAGGGGGGCCCGTTGAACGTGGCGGCGCTGCAGTGCCCGAGTCCGATCAACAAGGCCTTCCTCGAGGCCGCGGCACTGCAGGGCTTGCCGACGATCGCCGACTACAACGTCCCGGAGCCCTTCGGTGCATTCCCCTACCAGGTGACCCAGCGCAATGGGGAGCGCTGCAGCGCTGCGAAGGCCTATCTGACCCCGCACCTCGCGCGGCCCAACCTGCAGGTTGTGACGGGTGCCGTGAGCTCGCGCATCGTGCTCGAGTCGGGCCGGGCCGTGGGCGTCGAGTACGTGCACGACGGCGCGACGCGGCAGGTGAAGGCGCGGCGCGAAGTGATCGTCAGCGCCGGCGCATTCGGATCGCCGCAACTGTTGATGCTGTCGGGTATCGGCCCTGGCGCTCACCTGCAGCAGCTGGGGATTCCGGTGCTGCGCGATCTGCCCGGCGTCGGGCGCAACCTGCAAGACCATATCGACTACGTGCAGACCTGGCGCACGGCCAGCGACAGTCGCACCTTCGGCGTGTCGCTGCGCGGCGGTCTTCAGCTCGGCGCCGCGATGCTCGAATGGCGGCGCAAGCGCACCGGCCGCATCACGAGCTCGATCGCGGAGTCGGGTGCATTCCTGCGCTCCTCTCCCGAGGTCGAGGTTCCCGACCTGCAATTGGTGTTCGTGATGGGCATCGTCGACGACCATGCGCGCAAGCAGCACTTGGGACATGGCATCTCGTGCCACGTCGACGTCCTGCGGCCGCACAGCCGGGGCAGCGTCGAGCTGGCGAGCCTCGATCCGCGGCAGGCGCCGCGCATCGACCCGCGCTTTCTCGAGGATGAGCGCGACCTGGCGCTGCTGGTCAAGGGCGCGCAGGCACAGCAGCGCATTGTCGAATCGGCCCCCTTTGACGGCATCCGCGGGGCGATGCTGTACCCCGTCGCCGCCAACGACACGAAGGCGCTGATCGCCGATATCCGGGCCCGCGCCGACACCCAGTACCACCCGGTGGGCACCTGCCGGATGGGTTCGGACGCGCAGGCCGTGGTCGACGCCCGGCTGCGCGTGCAGGGCATCGCCGGCCTGCGCGTCGCCGACGCCTCGATCATGCCGACGATCGTCGGCGGCAATACCAATGCGCCGACCATCATGATCGGCGAGAAGGCTGCCGAGATGATCCGCGCCGATGCCGCGAACGCGCATCCGCACTGACAGACAGCACAGACACAAGACAACCGGAGACTCTCTCATGAAGCCATTTCTGAAGGCGCCGCTCGCGGCGGCGCTCATCCTCGCCCTGGGCGCCTGYGGCCAACGCAACGCCGCTCCCGTGGGCGGTGCCACGGCCCCGACCGTCGCGGCCAACGCGGTGTTCGAAGAAATCCTGCCGCTCGGCGATCGACAGGCGTTCGAAGACGCTCAGCGCGGCCTGATCGCGCGCCCCGAAGGCAAGATCGTGGCCGCCGATGGCCGGGTGCTGATCGACTTCGATGCCTTCAAGTTCGTCGATGGGGCCGCGCCGCCGACCGTCAACCCCAGCCTCTGGCGCCATGCCCAGCTGAACGCGCAGATCGGGCTGTTCAAGGTGACCAACGGTCTCTACCAGCTGCGCGGCTTCGACATGGGCAACATGACGCTGGTCGAAGGCAAGACCGGATGGATCGTCATCGACGCGCTGACCGCCAAGGAGACCGCCGCCGCGGCGCTGGCCTTCGCGCGCAAGCATCTGGGCGACAAGCCGGTCAGCGCGGTGGTCTTCTCGCACAGCCACATTGACCACTTCGGCGGTGCGTTGGGCGTGATCTCGCCCGAGGAAGCGGCGGCTCGCAAGGTGCCGGTCGTCGCCTCGGCGGGATTCATGGAGGAGGCGACCAGCGAGAACGTGATGGTCGGCACCGCCATGGGCCGGCGCTCGTTCTACCAGTTCGGCAAGGAACTCGAACGCTCGCCCAAGGGGCTGGTCGACACCGGCCTCGGCAAGGCGGTGGGCTATGGCAGCTTCGGCATCCTGCCGCCGACTGTCCTGGTCACGCAGCCGACCGAGGAGATGACGCTCGACGGCGTGCGCTTCGTCTTCCACAACGTGCCGGGTGCCGAGGCGCCGGCGGAGATGACCTTCTCGATTCCCGCGCTGAAGGCCTATGGCGGCGCGGAGAACCTGGCGCAGACCATGCACAACCTGCTGCCGGTGCGCGGCGCCAAGGTCCGCGATGCGCTGAAATGGGCCGACTACATGCAGCAGGCGCTCGACCAGCTCGACGGCGCCGAAGTCTATTTCGGCCAGCACAATTGGCCGATCTGGGGCAACCAGCGCATCTTCGACTTCATCATCAAGCATCGCGACGTCTACAAGTACACGCACGACCAGACGGTGCGCCTGATCAATGCCGGCCTGACGCCGCGGGAGATCGCCGATAAGATCAAGCTGCCGAAATCGCTGCAGACGCACTTCGGCGCCCGTGGCTACTACGGCGACCTGCGCCACAATGTGAAGGCGGTGTACCAGTTCTACCTCGGCGCCTATGACGGCAACCCGGCGAACCTCGATCCGCTGCCGCCGCAGGAGTCGGCCAAGCGCTACGTGGCGCTGGCCGGCGGCGCCGAGCGCGCCATGCAGGCGGCGCAGGCAGCCTTCGACAAGGGCGACTACCGGTGGGCGGCCGAATTGCTCAACCACGTGGTGTTCGCCGACAGCGGCGACAAGGCTGCCCGCGAGCTGCTCGCGCGCACCTACGAACAGCTCGGCTACGTGGCCGAGGCTTCCACCTGGCGCAACAGCTACCTGAGCGCAGCGGCGGAGCTGCGCCAGGGGCCGCCGAAGCAGGGGGTCGATCGCTCGGGCTTTATCGACATGCTGACGCAGACCCCGGTCGAGCGCTTCCTCGAGGCCATGGCGGCCGGCCTGGACGGCCCCGCCGCTGAGGGCAAGGATACCAAGATCAACCTGGTCTTCAGCGACACCGGCGAGAGCTTCCAGCTCTGGCTGGAGAACGCGGTGCTGCACCACCGCAAGACAGCGCCGGCCGCCGACGCCAACGCGACGCTGACGCTGACCAAGCCGATCTTCGTCAAGATGATGGCCGGCACCGCGGGCGTGAAGGACATGCTGCTGTCCGACCAGCTTTCGGTCGACGGCAGCAAGATCGACCTCGTGCGCTTCCTGTCGCTGATCGACAAGGCACCGGGCACCTTCCCGATCGTGACGCGCTGAGCCGCGCCACGTACGTGGCGCTGCGTGGCCGCCGGGATTGCCCCAGGCCATGACGGCTCCCAGAATCCGGGGAGAGCCTGTGGCCCCACACGGCGCCACGGGGCCTCAAGCCATGGATTTCATCGTCGACGCCTTCGTCCGGACCTGGAGCGATATCACGAGCGGCAGCCACGCGCCGCTCGCGTTCCGCTTCGTGGTTCAGCCGCTGATGGCGGCCATCTTCGCGTTCCGTGCCGGCCGGCAGGATGCGCGTGACGGGCGCCCGCTCTACTTCTGGGCCCTGGCGACTGATTCGTCGCAGCGAAGGGCCCTGCTGAAGGAAGGCTGGCGGCATGTGGGAAAGGTGTTCCTGCTGGCGATCGTCATCGATGCGATCTACCAGTTCAGCGTGCTGCGCTGGGTGTATCCCGGCGAGGCCATCATGGTGGCCGTCGTTCTGGCGGTGATTCCGTATCTCGTCGTTCGCAGCCTGATCAACCTGGTGATGCGCTGGAAGCTTCGCAAGTGACGGGCCCCACGTACGTGCTCGTGCGTGGTTACCGGGATACGCGGGCAGATCGGTCGGACATAGCATCCCCCGGGCGCACGGTGCTGCGATCACCGCAGCGGCAGCGGTGGCGTATGCATGTCCAGGCTGACCTCGAGGTGACCTGGCACCTCAACCATGTCGAGGAACAACCATGACGAGCAAGCCCAACATCCTGATTCTCTGGGGCGACGATGTCGGTTGGTGGAACATCAGCTACAACAGCCGTGGGCAGATGGGCTACCGGACACCGAACATCGATCGCGTCGCGAACGAGGGCGTCGCCTTCACCGACTACTACGCGCAGCAAAGCTGCACGGCGGGCCGGGCGGCATTCATCACGGGACAGAACCCGATCCGCACCGGGCTGACCAAGGTCGGCATGCCCGGGGCGTCGGTCGGACTGCATGCCGAAGACCCGACCATCGCGGAGCTCCTGAAGCCGCATGGCTACACCACCGGCCAGTTCGGCAAGAACCATCTGGGCGACAAGGACGAGTACCTGCCCACGGTGCATGGCTTCGACGAATTCTGCGGCAACCTCTATCACCTCAATGCGGAAGAAGAGCCCGAGGATCCCGACTACCCGAAGGACCCGGCGTTCAAGAAGCGCTTCGGACCGCGTGGCGTGCTGCGCTGCCGGGCGGACGGCAAGGGCGGCCAGACCATCGAGAACACCGGCCCGCTGACGAAGAAGCGGATGGAGACGATCGACGACGAGACGACCGAGGTCGCGCTCGACTTCATCGACAGATGCCATGCCGACCAGAAGCCCTTCTTCCTCTGGTACAACACGACGGCCATGCATTTCCGCACCCATTGCGCCGAGAAGCATAAGGGCAAGAGCGGGCAGGGCGACTACAACGACGTGATGGTCGCGCACGACGAGCACATCGGGCAGATGCTCGACAAGCTCGACCAGCTGGGCATCGCCGACAACACGATCGTGATGTACTCGACCGACAACGGCCCGCACTACAACAGCTGGCCCGACGCCGGCATCACGCCCTTCCGGGCCGAGAAGAACACCAACTGGGAAGGCGGCTGGCGCGTGCCGTGCTTCGTCCGCTGGCCCGGCAAGTTCAAGCCCGGCACCGTCATCAACGGCGTGGTGTCGCACCAGGACTGGCTGCCGACGCTGCTCGCGGCGGCCGGCGAAGCGGACGTCAAGGAGAAGCTCCTGAACGGCAGCAAGGTCGGCGAGAAGAGCTTCAAGGTGCACATCGACGGCTACAACATGCTGCCCTACCTGAGCGGCGAGACGCAGACGAGCCCGAGGGAGACCTTCTTCTACATCAGTGACGACGGCGAGATCATGGCGATCCGCATGCATGACTGGAAGGTCGTGCTGATGGAGCAGCGCGCCAAGACGCTGCAGTGCTGGTTCGAGCCCTTCGTCAAGTACCGGGCGCCCAAGATATTCAACCTGCGGCGCGATCCCTTCGAGCGGGCCGACGAGAACTCCAACACCTACTGGGACTGGGTGATCTCGCATGCCTACATCGTCTATGCGATGCAAGGCACGGTGGCGCAGCAGATCAATGCCTTCGTGAAGTTCCCGCCACGGCAGAAGCCCGCCGCCTTCAACCTCGATGAAGTGCTGCGCAAGCTCCAGGAGTCGAGCATCGCGGCCCATTGAGTGCGGATCGCCCCGGGGCGCGCATCTGCGCGCGCCCGGCCGGGGCGGCCGGGGGCCGGACGCCAACTTCGGGAGCGTGTCTTGAGCACCACGACCATCAAGCTGACCGTCAATGGCCAGGCCAGGGATCTAAAGACCGAGGATCCGACGATGCCCCTGCTCTATGCGCTGCGCAATCAGCTGGGTCTGCACGGCCTTCATTTCCGGCTGCCGGTCTCGGCCGTGGCCGGCGCCCGGATCGTGATCCTCGAAGGACTCGGAACACCCGACAAGCCGCATCCCCTGCAACAGGCCTTCATCGACGAACAGGCCGCGCAATGCGGCTACTGCATCAATGGAATGATCATGCAGGCGGCGGCTTTCCTCGCGAGCAACCGGCACCCGACCGAAGCCCAGGTGAGACAGGCGCTGGCGGCCAACCTGTGCAAATGCGGGACGCACGTGCGCATCCTGCGCGACGTGATGCGGGCCGTCGAAAAGATGGCCTGAGCGTTCGAATGGCCTGCCCCGCCCCGCTCTCCCGTCGCGCACTTCTGCAGGGCAGCGGTGCGCTGGTGGTGAGCTTCGTCTTCGCGCCGCGGCCCGGCATCGCGTTCGCGCAACGGGCAGGCACGCCGGCGTCGGGCAAGAGCGTCGATGCGGGCAAGGTCGGCGGCTTCCTCGCGATCGACAGCCAGGGAAGAGTCACGCTCTACAGCGGCAAGGTGGAGCTCGGAACCGGCGTGCTCACGGCCCTCACCCAGATCGTCGCCGAGGAACTCGATGTCCCGCTGGATCGGGTCGCGACGATCCAGGGTGACACCCTACTCACGCCCGACCAGCATCCGACCGACTCGAGCCTTTCGATCCAGGCCGGCGGCATGCAGATCCGCAAGGCGGCGGCGACGGCGCGCGAGGCTCTGCTGGACCAGGCCGCGACCCGGTTGGGCATCGCCAGCGACCAACTGGTTGTGCAGTAGGGCACCGTGGCGCCGCGGGCGGGCGGCGCGGGCGTCAGCTATGCGGCGCTGCTGCAGGGCCGCAGCCTGTCGATGAAGCTCGACCCTGCGTTGCGCACGAAGGATCCGAAGGACTATCGGATCGTCGGCACGCCCGTTCGCCGTCTCGATATTCCCGCCAAGATCTTCGGCACTTTTGAATTCGTGCACGACGTCCGGGTGCCGGACATGGTGCACGCGCGCATGTGCATCCCGCGGCCATGGGCGCCAGGCTCGAATCATGGGACGACACGCCGTGCCGCGACATCCCGGGCTACTTGGCCGTCGTGCGCCAGGGCGACTTCCTCGCCGTGGTGGCGAGCGACGAATGGGCGGCCGTTCGAGCATCGCGCGCGCTGGTGGCGAAGTGGAGCGCCGGCCAGGGTCTGCCCGACGACGCCCGCCTGGTGGCCTACATGCGCGGCGCCAAGGTCGATCGCAGCGAGCCGCTGCAACGCACGGCCGGCCCGGCCGCCCCGCTGGCCGGCGCCGGCCGGCAGCTGCGCGCGAGTTACGACTTCCCGTTGAACGGCTCGATCGGTCCTTCGTGCGCGGTCGCCGATTTCAAGGAGGGCGCGCTCACGGTCTGGACCCCGTCGCTATCAGCGCCCTCGCGGCCTACTATTCGGGCCTGGGCGCCTCGGGTGATCGATGATTCCTTGGTGTGGGAGCCGGCCGATCGGGCGCGGCCCGCATGACAGGCGCGAACCGTTGTACCAGCAGCGGGCCGAGCACGAAAGTGACCAGAACCATGAGCAGCACACCGTTGAACGTGCGCGCGTCGAGCAGTGGCTGCCCCACGGCGTTGAAAGTCTTGGTCGCCACCAGGGCGGCCGCGAGCGTCGCGGCGACCTGCGTTAGGGTCAGCGAGCGGAAGATCTTCTGTCGGAACAGGTCCAGGTCGATTTCCCAGCTGGCGAAGAACATCAGCAGCAGCATGCCGAGGTCGGAGAAGAATGCGGCGACCGGATGGTCGGGCGGGAAGACAACGAGCATGTGCGGACCAAGCAGCACGCCGCTAAGCAGCAAGCCGACGACGCTCGGGATGCGAAGGGCTCGCGAGATCCGGGGAACGGCGATGATCAGCGCCATCATGATGGCGAAGCGGGCGAGCGCGGGGAGGAGAGCGATGGCTCTGTGAGCGAGATCGATGAACGACATGACACCGGTGGGAAGCGCGGCCATCCAGGCGACGCTATTGGAGCGTGGAATCGCCGCCGGGCTTCCTGTCCGGCCACGTACGTGCTCGCGCGGCGCCGGCACGTACGTGGATTGAGTGGCCGCCGGGATTGACCCTTTCGGGTCGACAGATCGACGATCGCATCATCGAGGAGGCCTCTGGGGCCATCGCGATTTCGCGCTTCGGCAGGAGGCCATCATGCAAGCTGGGGTTTGGACGGCACGGGTTGCGGCGACAGTCCTGTGGGCCCCGCTTGCCGGCTGCGCGACCGATCCCGCGCGGCTGCAGATAGGCTCGACGCGCGCCCAGGCCTTGCAGCAACTGGGCAAGCCGAGCGCCACTTACCCGTTGCCGGACGGCGGCGAGCGACTGCAGTACTCGCGCGAGCCTGCGGGCTACCAGGTCGACAACGTCGACCTCGACGCCGCCGGCCGGGTCGTCGCCGTGCGCTCGATGCTGAACTATCCGCTCTACAACAACCCGATCCAGATCGGCAAATGGGCCAAGGCCGATGTGCTGCGCGCCTATGGCAAGCCGTATCAGGTCACGCATGAGTCTTCGTTCGATGGCGTTGTCTGGAGTTGGCAATACATGGACAACTACATGCCGCGCCTGTTCTATGTCTACTTCAATCCCGCCGGCGTGGTGACGCGCTTCGACACCGGCGAGAACTCCGCGATCGAGCTGGGGGCAAGTAGGCGAGTCGCCTGCTGCACGTATACACCGGGGGCGAGCTCGCAGGCCATCATAGCTTTCCGTCAACAATCTTTCGAGGTGAACCACCATGAATCAACGATTCGACGCATTGAAGTACCTGGCTGCCGCGGTCTCGTTCACACTGTTCGCCGGCTGCGCCACCAACACCGCGCTCAGCAACGACAACCTGGCCATCGCCGCCGGCTTCAAGGTCATCACGCCGACGAAGCCGGACCAGCAGGCCATGCTGGCGAAGCTTCCCAAGGACAAGGTTTCGCCCGTCACCTACCAGGGCACCACCTACTACGTCCTGCCGGACTCGATGAACAATCTGGCCTACGTTGGCGGGCTGCCTCAATACCAGGACTATCAGCGGCTGCGCGTTGCCAAGCAACTCAGCAACAACAACCTCGAGGCGGCCCAGATGAACGAGATGAATGCCATGGACTGGGGCGGCTGGGGTGGCTGGGGCGGGCCCGCCTTCATCGGATTTCGCCGCTAGCCAAGGGCGCGCCGCGGTCGGGCGTTGGGTGGATACGTACGTGGTGCTGCGTGGTCGCCGGGATGGTTGCATCGACTGGATGGCCTCACCATTGGTGACCGGATTTTGCGCAAGCGGTCACTGCTGAGATCCGCCACTTTCAATGCCTCGGGAGACGCCGAAGCCATGTCCACCACCGTCTACGTCGTCGGCTTCAAGGAGGGTGAGCGCGCGTGGATCGAATCGGCGCTCGGACGGATCACCGACTCGGTGGTATTCGTGGACGACAGCGAAGCCTTTCTTGCCGATCCGCCCAGTGGTCCAGGTCAGTGTCTGATCGCGTCGGCCGATGTCGACGAGGCCGCAACGCTCAGGCTGGTGCGTGCGTTGAGGCACCGGGGCGTGGCACTGCCCGTGATCGTCCTGGGTCCGCACTCCGCGTTTCGCACTGCCGTCGACATCGCGCGACTGGAAGCGACGGATTTTCTGGAGCGGCCGGTCAGCGTGCGCGAACTGCGTGCTGMGGTGCGCCGCGTGCGCGCGGATCCGCTATGACTCCGCAGGCGCCTGCTCGTCGGCCAGACGCGCGCTACGGCGCGGCCGTGCACTTMATCGGCGTGCTCAAAGCAGCCGGAGGGTGATTCCCGCAAAGATGCCCAGGCCCGTTGCCGACATGATCAACGCCATGACGAACGAGGGCTGCAGCAGGCGAAAGCTCTTGTCCCGTCGCAGCGCCTTGAGCCGAAGCCAGTACTCCATGGTGCCCATCACCATGGCCATGGTGCCCARGCCCGTCAGGAAGAGRCCCATGTTGCGCGGTGACTGGCTTGCCGCCCCCATTCCCCCTTGTTGCTGCATTKCCTCGAGCACCTTGTAGATGGTGAATCCGAAACTGATCATGGAAAGTGCAGTCCTCACCCAGGCCATCAAGGATCGATCGGCGGCCATGAGGGTGCGCTCGATGGCCAGGTCGGTGTTCAGTTGGGCCGAYTCGCTSGATGGCGTTGSATGSGGCTCGGACTGATTGGGGCCCGAGTTCGGCGGCAATGAAGTTGGGAGTGCTGGCATATCGTTTCCATGCGTGGTTGCGTCGGTGCATCGAAGGCATTGTGCGGACGCCGAAGTCCGAATGCCAGTGCAGTGTCCGCCTGAGTGCCACGTACGGATCGCTGAAGCGTGCACGGCGCGGAACCCGGCGTCTCGCCGCAGGATCGAAGAAGACCGTGCCCCTCAAGGGAGCCGCCATGTCCCGACGCTCGCTTCCCACACTCGCGGCGATCGCCGTCGCCGTCTCCGCCAGTGTATCGGCGGCGGCTTTCGCAGCCGCACTGTCGGTCGTTTTCGTCGATCCGGACAAGTTCACCGATGCCGCGTATTCGCATCGCCATGGCACCGGGCAGGAGCGCGCCGAAGTCATGCGCGACATCGAGCGGCACCTGCGGCAGTTGGTCGAGGGCGGCCTGGCGGCCGACGACGCGCTGCGCGTCGAGGTGCTGGACATCGATCTGGCCGGGTGGTTCGAGCCGTTTCGCTTCCGCACCGGCACCGATGTGCGTGTCCTGCGTGACATCACCTGGCCACGCATCGAACTGCACTACACGCTGACGCGCGGCGACCGGGTGATCGCGAGCGCCGAAGAGCAAGTCCTCGATCTGAACTACCTCATGACGGTGAATCGCTACGGATCCAGTGACCGATTGCGTTACGAGAAGGCCATGCTGGACGACTGGTTCAGCCGGCACATCGTTGCCCAGGCTCGGCTGGACCGGACCTCGCCCGAGCCAGCGCCGAGCGAATGACCGGACCTTCGCCGGGCCGTCCCAGCGATGAGGAGGCGATAGGCGTCGCAACGCCACAACACATGCCGCGTGTTTCGATCGGGTCGATCCCTGCCCTTTGAAAGGCGCATGCGCACGGCCGCTCCCATCGCGCATGCGAACCTTTGAGTTGGTGACCACACACTTCTAGGCGACGCAGCATGTACATGGCCTCCAGTCCGGCCTTCAATGCTGACGGCTGCCGGCTGGATCTGACCGGCCCCGCTCCTCCGGTCAGTCGAACTCGCCCTTCAGGATGTGACTTTTGTTACTAAAGCATTCACTTATCTCAACGATGTAACCGGTTGTGTGCATTTCTTCCTCTGAAATTGAGTACCTAAGACCTAAATTCGAAAGTACTCATTTCCCGCTTCGGCGGCGCTAACAAATCCGAGGAGAAACCATGAATCGCGTCTTCAGAGTCGTCTGGAATGCATCTAAAGGCCAGTGGGTCGTAGCTTCTGAACTGGTAACCGCTATCGGCAAGTCCACGCCAACGGCCATTTCCAAGCCCAGTTCCGACGGCCACGCGCCCCGGTTTGCTCGCGCGAAAGGGCTTCAAGGCTTTGTTGCCCTGGCGCTCCTCGCCGTCGCAGGAGTCGCCTCGGCGGCGAACTGTGGCAACGACAAGGACGTAGGCAACGCTCAGTGCGCACCTGCACCTGCACCTGCACCTGCACCGGCTCCTGCTCCTGCTCCTGCTCCTGCACCTGCACCTGCACCTGCACCTGCACCGGCACCCGCACCCGCACCGGCCCCTGCACCTGCTCCTGCTCCTGCACCTGCACCTGCTCCTGCGCCCGCACCGGCACCTGCACCTGCACCGGCACCTGCACCGGCACCTGCACCGGCACCGGCACCCGCACCCGCACCCGCTCCCGCTCCGGCACCCGCACCGGCACCCGCTCCGGCACCCGCACCTGCGCCGGCACCCGCGCCGGCTCCTGCGCCTGCTCCCGCACCCGCACCCGCACCCGCACCCGCACCTGCGCCTGCGCCTGCTCCCGCACCTGCGCCTGCTCCCGCGCCTGCTCCCGCACCTGCGCCTGCGCCTGCACCTGCACCGGCACCGGCACCGGCACCGGCACCTGCGCCTGCTCCTGCCCCTGTTCCCGCACCCGCACCCGCACCCGCACCGRCTGCACCCGCACCCGCGTCTTCAGTGGCGGCGCCAGACGCGGTCAGCGCAGAGGACCCGAAAAAGAGCGCAGCACCCGTCGCCGCTGATGCAGCGCCGGCTGCACAAACCGAAGCGAGCGCAGCGGCGCTTGCCCCGATCCCACCCGTCTATCAGAAAGAGACGCCGCTCTTCGCTGCCCTTCCAGCGCAAGTGCGTCAGGGCGATCTCGCGATGATCGGCAACCTGCATCGCCGCGCCGGCGATACGGGTCCTGAACGTGGTGCCTGGGCGCGCGCCATCTACACGGATCTAGACATCCGCCAGAACGGCACCGTCGCGCCCTACAGTCAGGGTCACCTGAGCGGGCTCCAGGCCGGCAGCGACCTGCTGGCTACCGACAATTGGCGTATCGGTGTCTACGCCGGTTCGCTGGACGGAAGCGTGGACGTGAGCGGAAATGCGCCCGGCGCCTTCGGCAGGGTCGGCAAGAACGATCTGCAATCGAGCTACTTCGGCGGATATGCGACCTGGATGGATGCCAGCGGCTGGTACGCCGATGCCGTGCTGCAAGCGGGTAGCCATCGCTACACCGTGCAGCCCAACGCCAGCCTGGCGACGTCAGGCAAGGCGCGCAGCGTCTCGGCATCGCTCGAAGCCGGCAAGTCCTTCGCTGTGGCCGAGTCCTGGACCATCGAGCCGCAGGCGCAACTGATCCATCAAAGCACACGATTCGACGACGTGTGGATCGTCGGCGCACGCGTCCAACAGGACGCCGACGGAGGTTGGATCGGCCGCCTCGGCGTGCGCATCAAGGGCGACTTCTTCACCACGGCCGGCCGTCTGCAGCCCTATGCACGCGTCAACGTCTACCGCGCGGGTTCCGGCGCGGACGTGGTGACCTTCGTCGGCCCTGCCACCGCCACGCGCATCTCCAGCGCGACCGGTTACACCTCGACCGAACTGGCGGGCGGCTTTTCGCTGGCGCTGACGCCCGTCACGACGCTCTACGGCGAGATCGGGCGACTGTTCAGCRGCGGCGGCGAAGCCCAGGTGAAGTCTTCGGTGCAAGGCTCGTTGGGCGTGCGGGTGGCCTGGTGATGCAGTCGGGCCGTCGCGGCCACGCCCATCCCGTATGCTGCGGGCCGGGCGTTCGCGGAGAAACAGGGCATGTGATTCCTGGTCGCCGAAGAGATCCCAAGGCACTGACCGGTAACTGGCGCGATGAGCATCTGTTCGTGCTGCGCCAATCGCTCGCAATGTATGACGACATCGCCGGTCATCTGGCCGAATGCGACCGCAAGCTGCAGACGC
>NZ_JBFUIU010000026.1:0-29481 GCF_056401695.1 Variovorax sp. P4_D9 | reverse complement strand
ATCAGGACTCGATCAGAAAGGCGAATCCGGGTGGTAGAACGACTTCGCGTTGTCTTTGGTGATCAGCACCGAAGGAATGATCGTCGTCGCCGGCAGYTTCTCGCCCTTCAGCCGCGCCTCGGCCGTGAGCTTGATCGCGTCGTAGATGAACTTCGGCGAGTAGCTCACGTCGGCCTGGATCCGTGGGTCCTTGCCGTCCATGATGGTCTTGACCATGCCCTTGGCACCGGCGCCGCCGAACACCACCAGGATGTCGTCGCGCTTGGCCTGCTCGATCGCCTTCAGCACGCCCACCGCCATGTCGTCGTCGGCGGCCCAGATAGCGTCGATCTTCTTGAAGCGCGTCAGGTAGTCCTGCGTGACCTTGAAGGCATCGTCGCGGTTCCAATTGGCGTACTTGGCGTCGAGGAGCGTGATGCCCGGGTAGTTCTTGAGCACGCTGTTGAAGGCATCCATGCGCTCGTTGTCCAGCGTGGTGGCGATGCCGCGCAACGCGACCACATTGCCCTTGCCGTTAAGCTTCTTGGCAATGTATTCGGCGGGAATCTTGCCGAAGGCGGTGTTGTCGCCGGCCACGTAGGCGTCCTGGGCGCTGGTGTCGGTCAGGCCGCGGTCGACCACCGTGACATAGGTGCCCTTGGCCTTGACCTGGGCCACCGGCTTGGTCAGCGCGGCTGACTCGAACGGAAACACGACCAGCGCGTTGATCTTGGTCACGGTCGACAGATCCTGCAGCTGGTTGGCCTGCTCGGGCGCGTTGGCCGCGGTCTTGATCGTGATTTTCAGGTCCTTGTGCTCTTTCTCGAGGTCCTTCTTGGCCTGGTTGGCCCAGTAGTTGATGCCGCCCATGAAGCTGTGCGTCGCGGCCGGGATCGAGACGCCGAGGTTGACCGCCTCGGCGGCTGCAAGTGCCGGGAAGGCCGCGATGCTCGCGGCGGCAAGGGCGCTCAGCGCCAGGCGTCGAGTCAGTGATTTCATGCTGCTTGTCTCCTGTTGTGAAAGAAGTGGAACGGACGGGAAAGTGAAAGCGCCTAGCGCTTGCCGCGCTGCAAGAAGGCCACGACGATGATCACGATGCCCTGCACCGCGGCATTCAGGTACACGCTGATGATGCTGGTGAGGTTCAGGATGTTGCTGATGACCGAGAGCAGGATCGCGCCGATCACGGTGCCGGTGATGCTGCCCGCGCCACCCTTCAAGGCGGTGCCGCCGACGATCACCGCGGCGATCGCCTCCAGCTCCCACAGCAGGCCGGTGGTCGGCGAGGCCGAGCCGAGTCGCGGCACGTAGAGCAGGGTTGCGATGCCGACGCAGACGCCGAGCAGCACGTAGGTCAGGATCTTGACGTTGTCGACACCGACCGCCGCATAGCGCGCCACCTGCTCGTTCGAGCCGATCGCCTGCACATAGCGCCCGTAGGCGGTGCGGTTGAGGATCACGCCGCCGATCACGGCGACGACGAAGAACACCCAGACCGGCACCGGGATGCCCGCGAGGCTCGCGTAGTACACCGGCGCGTAGAGGTCCGACAGGTCGTTGTCGAGCGTCAGCGCGCCGCCGTCGGCGAAGTAGGTCAGGTAGGCGCGGAAGATGCCCAGCGTGCCGAGCGTCACGATGAAGGGTTCGATGCGCCCCTTGGTGATCAGCAGCCCGTGCGCCAGGCCGAAGGTCGCGCCGAGCACCACGGCCAGCACCGCGCCGAGCACCACCGCCAGCAGCGGCGAGCCGAGCGCCGGGCCCATCGCGTTGATGAACATGATCACGCAGCCCGCGATCAGCGCCGCCATCGAGCCAACCGACAGGTCGATGCCGCCCGAGATGATCACGAAGCACATGCCGACCGCGATGATGCCGATGAAGGCGGTGCGCGTAAGCACGTTCATGGCGTTGTCCATGGTGGCGAAATCGCCGTTCAGCAGGGTGCCCGCGATGCACAGCAGCACCAGGCCGATGACCGGTCCGAGGCCGTGCAGGCGCTCGGTCCAGCGCGGGCGGACGACCGGGCGGTGGGCGGCGTGGGCGCTAGGGAGCGGTTCCGGTGGCATGAGCGATCAGCTCCTCTTCGGTCAGGTTTTCTGCGTCGAGCGTGGTGACGAGCCGGCCGGCGCGCATCACCGCGACGCGGTGGCACAGGCCGATCAGTTCCATCAGCTCGGACGAGACGACGATCACGGCCAGCCCCTGGCGGGCCAGTCGCTGGATCAGAAAATAGATGTCGCGCTTGGCGCCGACGTCGACGCCGCGCGTAGGCTCGTCGAGCACCACCACCTTCGGCTGCGGCTGCAGCACCTTGGCCAGCGCGAGCTTCTGCTGGTTGCCGCCCGACAGCGACGAGGCACGCGCATCGAGGTCGCCGGTGCGGATGCCGTAGTCCTTGACCGCCTTGGCCAACGCCGCGCGCTCGGCGTCGGGCTTGAGCCACGGTTGCGCATAGCGTTCGAGCGCCATCAGCGTGAGGTTCTGGCGCAGGCCGAGGTTGACGTGCAGGCCCTTGCCCTTGCGGTCTTCGCTCAGGTAGGTAAGGCCGTGCCGGGCCGCCTCGCGCGGATTGCGGAAGCTGCGCACATGACCTTCGATCTCGACCGATCCGGTCGCCGGACGCAGGCCCAGCAGGCCTTCGAACAGCTCTGTGCGTCCGGCGCCGACGAGGCCCGCAAAGCCCAGGATCTCGCCCGGACGCACTTCGAAGCTCGCGTTCTGCGCCCAGCCGGGCACAACGAAGTCGCGCACCCGCATGGCCGGTGCGGTGGCTGTGACGACCACGTCGCGCGGCGGATAGAGATCGGCCAGCTCGCGCCCGACCATCAGGTTCGCCATCTGGTGGCGCGTGACCTCTGCGGTCTGCGCCCTCGCGACGAAGCGGCCATCACGCATGACGATGACTTCGTCGGTGACCTGCTCGACCTCGTCGAGCTTGTGCGAGATGTAGACGATGGTCACGCCGTCGGTGCGCAGCTGCGCGATCAGCTTGAACAGGCGCTCGGTCTCGCCGGGCGTGAGGGTGGCGGTCGGCTCGTCCATGATCAAGAGCCGCGCGTGGCGCGAGATGGCCTTGGCGATCTCGACCAGCTGCTTCTCGGCCACGATCAGCCGGCGCACCTTGGTGGTCGGATCGATGTCGAGTCCGACCTCCGCCAGCGCACTCGCCGCGTCGCGCTCCATCGCGACATCGTCAAGCAGCCAGCCCTTCTTCTTCTCGTGGCCGAGGAAGATGTTCTGCGCCACGCTCAAGTCTTCCGCCAGGTTGAACTCCTGGTGGATCAGCACGATGCCGAGCGCCTCGGCATCGCGCGAGCTGGTGAAATGCCGCGGCTCGCCATTGACCTTGAGCGTGCCACCCGTCAGCGACTCGTAGCCCGCGAGGATCTTCATCAGCGTCGACTTGCCAGCGCCGTTCTCGCCGAGCAGGCCGTAGACGCGGCCGGGCTCGAGCGAGAAGCTCACGCCGTGCAGCACCTGCACTGGGCCGAAGGCCTTCACGATGCTGTCGAATTCGACGGCGACGGACTTCTTCATGATGGCGCCACCCCGCGCACCTTCAGCGTCTCGTGCATCGCCAGCACGCCGGCCCCGATCAGCCCGGCCTGAGCGCCCAGCGGCGTGTACTGGATCTCCAGGTGCCGCGTCGACAGGGCCAGGGAACGCTGATAGACGCTCTGCCGCACCGCCGCCAGGAACAGCGGCCCGATGCGCGTAATGCCGCCGCCGATGAACACGTGCGACGGATTGAAGAAGTTGACGATCGACGCTAGCATCTGGCCGATCAGGCTGCCCGCGCGCTGAACGATCGCGTTGGCCGAGGCATCGCCCGCACGGCTGGCCTCGCCGACGTCGATCGCCTCGATGCGGCCGTTGCTGCGCAGGCACTCCGCCAGCGCGGTGCTCTCGCCGGCCTCGGCAGCCTGCAACGCCATCCGCGTGATGGCCGGGCCGGCCGCCATCGCTTCGACGCAGCCCAGGTTGCCGCAATGGCAACGCGGACCGTCCTGGTCGACGCAGATATGGCCGACGTCGCCGGCAGACCCGGCGGCGCCGCGGTACACCTCGCCATGGCAGACGATGCCGCAGCCGATGCCGGTTCCGACCTTGATGACGAGGAAGTTCGAGAGCGAGCGCCTGAGGCGCCAGAGCTCGCCGAGCGCCATCAGGTTGACGTCGTTGTCGACGAACACCGGCGCCGCATAGTCCTCGCGCAGGTAGTCGCGGATCGAGAAGCTGTCCCAGGCCGGCATCAGCGGCGGGTTCACGAGTTGCCCGATCTCGAAGTTGACCGGCCCCGGCACGCCGATGCCGATGCCGATCACCTGGCCGGCCTCGAAGCCGGCCCGCGCCAGCAATTCGCGCACCAGCACGCGCACCCGGGCCAGCACTACGCCCGGGCCTTCGCGCACGTCGGCGGCCTCCGCATGGTGGGCCAGCACGGCGAGGTCCGGGCCCAGCACGGCGACGTCGACGCTGGTGGCACCAATGTCGATGCCCACCACCACGCCCAGGCCGGCATGCAATTGAAGGTTCTCGGGTCGCCTTCCGCCCGAGGAGCGCTGCAGGCCGGCTTCGGCCAGCAGGCCCTGGTCGACCAGGCCGGCGATCAGCGCATTGGCCTTGCTCTTGGAGAAGCCGAGTTGCTCGGCCATGCCATGGCGCGAGCCGCCGGCCGACCAGAAGGTCGTCTGCAGCAGCTGCATCTCGTCCGCGGTCAATCGGCTCCAGGGGGCCAAGCGCTTGTCTCCAGTCTTGTTCTTCGTCGTCTCGCCGCGGCCGGACCGGGGCGGATCGAGCGAATACTAGAGGCGAGGCTTCAGCCGAACAAGACTTATCTTTGGCCAAATAAAGACCAAAGTTGTCGAACATGACGCCCAAGAACGCGAAAGCCGCCCGAAGGCGGCCTTGAATCGCGAGCGCCGGGGCGCTTACTTCTTTTGGCGGTACTTGCGCAGGGCGGCCAGTTGCGCCGCCATCACCGCCAGCTCCGACTGCGCCATCGCGATGTCGATGTCGGTCTTGGCGTTCTTGAGGGCTTCCTCGGCCGCGGCCTTGGCGGCGTTGGCTTTCTCGTCGTCGAGGTCCTTGCCGCGGATCGCGGTGTCGGACAGCACGGTCACGGTGGTCGGTTGCACTTCGAGAATGCCGCCGGCCACGAAGACGAATTCCTCGCCGCCGTCGGCCGTCTCGATGCGCACCGCGCCGGGGCGGATGCGCGTGATGAGCGGCGTGTGGCGCGGGTAGATGCCGAGCTCGCCGGCTTCACCGGGCAGAGCAACGAACTTGGCCTCGCCCGAGAAGATCGACTCCTCGGCGCTGACCACGTTGACGTGAATGGTGCCTGCCATGGGGATTCCTTAAGCGACCTTCTTGGCCTTTTCGAAAGCCTCATCAATGCCACCCACCATGTAGAACGCTTGTTCCGGCAGGTGGTCGGCTTCGCCGTTCACGATCATCTTGAAGCCGCGGATCGTCTCGGACAGCGGCACGTACTTGCCGGGCGAACCCGTGAACACTTCGGCCACGTGGAAGGGCTGCGACAGGAAGCGCTGGATCTTCCGGGCGCGGGCCACGGCCAGCTTGTCTTCGGGTGCCAGTTCGTCCATGCCCAGAATGGCGATGATGTCGCGCAGTTCCTTGTAACGCTGCAGAGTGCCTTGCACGGCACGGGCCACGTCGTAGTGTTCTTCACCGACGACCAGCGGGTCGAGCTGGCGCGAGGTCGAGTCCAGCGGGTCCACGGCCGGGTAGATACCAAGCGAGGCGATGTCGCGCGACAGCACCACGGTGGAGTCCAGGTGGGCGAAGGTGGTGGCGGGCGACGGGTCGGTCAAGTCGTCGGCCGGCACGTACACGGCCTGGATCGAGGTGATCGAGCCGACCTTGGTCGACGTGATCCGCTCTTGCAGACGGCCCATTTCTTCGGCCAGCGTCGGCTGGTAGCCCACGGCGGAAGGCATCCGACCCAGCAGCGCCGACACTTCGGTACCGGCCAGCGTGTAGCGGTAGATGTTGTCGACGAAGAACAGCACGTCGCGGCCTTCGTCGCGGAACGACTCGGCGATGGTCAGGCCGGTCAGGGCCACGCGCAGACGGTTGCCCGGGGGCTCGTTCATCTGGCCGTAGACCATGGCGACCTTCGACTCGCCGAGATTCTCGAGGTTTACGACGCCGGAGTCGGCCATCTCGTGATAGAAGTCGTTGCCTTCGCGGGTGCGCTCACCAACGCCGGCGAACACGGACAGACCCGAGTGCGCCTTGGCGATGTTGTTGATGAGCTCCATCATGTTCACGGTCTTGCCCACGCCGGCGCCACCGAACAGACCCACCTTGCCGCCCTTGGCGAACGGGCAGACCAGGTCGATCACCTTGATGCCGGTTTCCAGCAGGTCCTGGGAGGGCGACAGTTCGTCGTACTCGGGGGCCTTGCGGTGGATCGAAGCGGTGAGCTCCTGACCGACGTCGCCGCGCTCGTCGATCGGCCGGCCGAGCACGTCCATGATGCGACCCAGCGTCGCCTTGCCGACGGGCACCGTGATCGGTGCGCCGGTGTTGGTCACGATCAGGCCGCGACGCAGGCCGTCCGACGAGCCGAGCGCAATGGTGCGCACCACGCCGTCGCCGAGCTGCTGCTGCACCTCGAGGGTCAGGCCACCGCCTTCGTACTTCAAGGCGTCGTAGATCTTGGGCATCTTGTCGCGCGGAAACTCCACGTCGACCACGGCGCCGATACACTGAACGATCTTGCCTTGAACTGCTTCTGCTTGAGCCATGTCTGCTCCGATAAAAATTTAAATCTGTTGAGGTCCGAAGGGCTCAGACGCCGGCGGCCGCCGCGGCGCCCGAAACGATTTCCGACAGCTCTTTGGTGATGCCTGCCTGGCGGGTCTTGTTGTAGACCAGCTTGAGTTCGTCGATCACGTTGCCTGCATTGTCGGTCGCGGCCTTCATGGCCACCATCCGGGCCGAATGCTCGGACGCCATGTTCTCGGCCACCGCCTGGTACACCAGCGATTCGACATAGCGCACCAGCAGTTCATCGATCACGCTCTGCGCATCGGGCTCGTAGATGTAGTCCCACGAGTGATGGCCCGATTCGGTGCGAAGCGTCTCCGGGACCAAGGGCAGCAATTGCTCCACCATCGGCTCTTGCTTGATGGTGTTGATGAACTTGGTGTAGCAGAGGTACACGGCCGAGATCTTGCCCTCGGCGTAGGCATCGAGCAGCGTCTTGACCGGCCCGATGAGCTTGTCGAGGTGCGGCGTGTCGCCCAAGTGCGTGACGTGCGAGACCACGCGGGCGCCGATGCGGTTCAGGAAGCCCAGGCCCTTGCTGCCGATGGCCACCGCTTCGATCGCATTGCCGGCGCCTTGCGCCTCGCGCAGCTTGGCCGTCACGGCACGCAGCAGGTTGGTGTTCAAGCCACCGCACAGGCCCTTGTCGCTGGTCACGACGATGAACCCGACGCCCTTGGCTTCGTTCGGCTTCATGAACGCGTGCGTGTACTCCGGGTTCGCCTGGCCGAGGTTGGCCGCGATGTCGCGGATCTTCTCGCTGTAGGGGCGGGCCGCGCGCATGCGTTCCTGCGCCTTGCGCATCTTGGAAACCGAGACCATTTCCATGGCCTTGGTGATCTTCCTGGTGTTCTCCACCGATTTGATCTTGCCGCGGATTTCCTTACCAGCTGCCATGAGCGTTCCTTCCTTGGTCGTCGATCAGGCGAACGACTTCTTGAACGCGGCGACCGCCGTGTTCAGTTCGGCTTCCGCGTCCTTGTCGAGCGCCTTGGACTGCTCGATCTTGTCGAGCAGCGCGCCATGGCTGGACTTCAGGAACTGGTGCAGGCCGTGCTCGAAAGACAGGATCTTCTTGATCTCGATGTCGTCCATGTAGCCCTTGTTGACCGCGAACAGCGTGGCACCGATCAACGAGATGGGCAGCGGGCTGTACTGGGCCTGCTTGAGCAGTTCGGTCACGCGAGCGCCGCGGTCGAGCTGCTTGCGGGTCGCTTCGTCGAGGTCGGAAGCGAACTGCGCGAACGCAGCCAGTTCACGGTATTGGGCCAGGTCGGTACGGATACCGCCGGACTGGCCCTTGATGATCTTCGTCTGTGCCGACGAACCCACGCGCGACACCGAGATACCGGCGTTGATGGCGGGGCGGATACCGGCATTGAACAGGTTGGTTTCCAGGAAGATCTGGCCGTCGGTGATCGAGATCACGTTGGTCGGCACGAAGGCCGAGACGTCGCCGGCTTGCGTCTCGGTGATCGGCAGTGCGGTCAGCGAGCCGGTCTTGCCCTTGACTTCACCCTTGGTGAAGGCTTCGACGTAGTGGGCGTTGACGCGGGCGGCGCGCTCGAGCAGGCGGCTGTGGAGATAGAACACGTCGCCGGGGTAGGCTTCGCGGCCCGGCGGGCGGCGCAGCAGCAGCGAGACCTGGCGGTAGGCCACGGCTTGCTTGGAGAGGTCGTCGTAGACGATCAGGGCGTCTTGCCCGCGGTCGCGGAAGTATTCGCCCATCGTGCAGCCCGAGTAGGCGCTGACGTATTGCATGGCGGCCGATTCCGAAGCGGAGGCAGCCACGACGATGGTGTATTCCATCGCGCCGGCTTGTTCCAGGGCGCGCACCACGTTCTTGATCGACGAAGCCTTCTGGCCGATCGCCACGTAGACGCAGGTCATGTTCTGACCCTTCTGGTTGATGATCGCGTCGATCGCCACGGCGGTCTTGCCGGTCTGGCGGTCGCCAATGATCAGCTCGCGCTGGCCACGGCCGATCGGCACCATCGAGTCGATCGACTTGAGGCCGGTCTGCATCGGCTGGTCGACCGACTGGCGGGCGATCACGCCCGGGGCGACCTTTTCGATCACGTCGGTCATCTTGGCGTTGATCGGACCCTTGCCGTCGATCGGCTGGCCCAGGGCATTCACCACGCGGCCTATCAGTTCGGGGCCGACTGGAACTTCAAGAATGCGGCTCGTGCACTTGACGGTGTCGCCTTCGGAGATGTGCTCGTACTCGCCCAGGATCACGGCACCGACCGAATCGCGCTCGAGGTTCAGCGCCAGGCCGAACGACGGCGTGCCGTCGGCCGACGGCGGGAACTCGAGCATTTCGCCCTGCATCGCGTCCGACAGGCCGTGCACGCGCACGATGCCGTCGGTCACCGACACCACGGTGCCTTCGTTGCGGATGTTCGCGCTGACGCCGAGACCCTCGATGCGGCTCTTGATCAGTTCGGAAATTTCTGCGGGATTGAGTTGCATGACTCTTTCCTTCTTTCTTTGTAAGGGGCTGGCGGCCTTCAGGCTGCCAGCGCAACTTTCATTTGTTCAAGGCGCGCTTTGACGGAGGTGTCGAGCACCTCGTCACCGACCACCACACGAATGCCGCCGATCAGCGACGGGTCCTGCTGGACCGTGAACTGCAGCTTGCGGCTGAAACGCTTTTCGAGCGCGGCGGAGATGGTGCCCAGGGCGGCGCCGTCGATCGGGAAGGCGCTGTACACCACGGCATCGGACGTGCCGCTCTGCGCATTCGCCAGGGTGCGGAACTGCTTGGCGATCTCGGGCAGCGCGGGGAGGCGTGCGTTCTCGAGCAGCGCCATCAGGAAGTTGTTCGCCGCGGGCGGCAGCGGCGAACCGTGCGCGGCAGCGACAACCCCGAGCACCTGCTCGGGCGTGGCCTTGGGGTTGTCCGCCAACTGAAGCAACTCGGGGTTGCCGGCGATGGCCGCGACATTGTCGAGCCAGGCGCCGGTGCCGGCGAGGTCGGACGACGACGCCTTGAACAGCGCTTCGGCGTAGGGACGTGCGATGGTGGCGAGTTCGGCCATGGCGTGATCAGAGTTCGGTCTGCAGGCGGGCCAGCAAATCAGCGTGGACGGCCGGATTCACTTCCTTGCGCAGGATCTGCTCGGCGCCCTTGACGGCCAACGCGGCGACTTGCTCGCGCAGCGCCTCGCGGGCCTTCACGGCTTGCTGCTCGGCTTCGGCACGGGCGGCCGCAACGATCTTGTTGCCTTCTTCCGCGGCGCGGCCCTTGGCCTCTTCAACGATGGCCTGCGCACGACGTTCGGCATCGGCAAGACGCTGGGCGGACTCGTTGCGCGCCTTGCCAAGCTCGACTTCCACGCGCTTGTTGGCGGCGGACAGTTCGCTCTTGGCCTTGTCGGCGGCTGCGAGGCCTTCGGCGATCTTCTGGGCACGATCGTCCAACGCCTTGGCGATCGGCGGCCACACGTATTTCATCGTGAACCCGACAAGGATCAGGAACACGATCATCTGGACGATCAGGGTACCGGTAATGCTCACTTTTCACCCTCTCTTTGGGAATGAATCCGAGGCCATTCAGCGCGGAACGACATGGGTTCGACGAGAAAGCCTGGACCCGATTACTTCGGCAGGTTGGCGATTTGCGAGAGGAACGGGTTGGCCGTTGCGAACCACAGCGCGATACCGGTACCGATGATGAACGCAGCGTCGATCAGACCCGCCAGCAGGAACATCTTGGTTTGCAGTTCGCCCATCAGCTCGGGTTGACGCGCAGCCGACTCGAGGTACTTGCTGCCCATGATGCCGATACCGATACATGCGCCGACAGCGCCCAGACCGATGATCAGGCCGGCGGCCAGTGCGACAAAGCTGATAACTTCCATGATGACTCCTAGAGGACTTTGGTTGAAGAGAAAAGAAAAACGAAAACGGGTGATCAGTGGTGATCGTGCGCCTGGCCGACGTAGACCAGCGTCAGCATCATGAACACGAAGGCTTGCAGCGTGATGATCAGGATGTGGAAGACGGCCCAGGCCGTGCCCGCGATGATGTGGCCCAGCGCCAGGAAGATGCCGGTGGCGGACAGCGTCCAGGCGCCGCCCATCAGGGCGATCAGCAGGAAGATCAGTTCGCCGGCGTACATGTTGCCGAACAACCGCATGCCGTGCGAGACCGTCTTGGCGATGAATTCGATCATCTGCATGGCGAAGTTGAAGGGGTACAGCGCCCAGTGGTTGCCGAACGGCGCCGTGAAGAGCTCGTGGACCCAGCCGCCGAGACCCTTGATCTTGATGTTGTAGTACAGGCAGATCAGCAGCACCGAGACCGACAGGCCCATCGCCACCGAGAGGTCTGCGGTCGGCACGACGCGCAGATAGGCATGGTGCGGGTCGCCGCCGGTAATGCCGAAGATCTTTGCCCAGATGGCCGGGAACAGGTCGACCGGGAACAAGTCCATCGCATTGAGCATGAAGATCCAGACGAAGATCGTCAGCGCCAGCGGGGCGACGAACTTGCGGCTCTGGGCGTTGTGGACGATGCCCTTGGCTTGCTGGTCGACCACTTCGATCAGGATCTCGACCGCGGCCTGGAAGCGGCCCGGAACACCCGAAGTCGCCTTGCGTGCGGCCAGCCACATGATCCAGCAGCCCAGCACGCCGAGCAGGATCGAAAAGAACAGCGAGTCGAAGTTGAAGACGGAGAGATCGGCCACACCTGCAGGCTTGGAGCTTTGCAGATGCGTCAAGTGGTGAACGATGTATTCACCAGCGGTCATACCGTGTTCCGCAGCGTTTTCAGCAGCCATCCGTTACTCGTCTCAAAGTTTCGGGCGCTTGGGACCGAGCATCACTGCCACCCAAGCCGCCTTCATTGTCACCACCAAGCCCACCAGCATCGCCGGCCAGCTCAGTTCCGAAATCAGCCTTGGCGCGGCGATCAGCATCGCCACCGTCAAGGCCATCTTGACCATTTCCCACAAGAAGAACCCGAACACCGCAGTGCCCGGGTTCAGCGACGCAAAGCGTCCGGTCAGACCTCGTGCGAACACCGCCGCGGGAATGACCACCGCGAGCGCGCCGTATCCGGCCGACCATCCCAGATTTTGTCTCCCTGTCAGACCCCAGGCGGCCAATGCCGCCAGCAGCCCCCCAACGACCTGAATCGCGATCACCCGCCAGGGCGAGATCAACGGCTTCCGGTCGCGCAGCCGCTGGGCCTCCTCGGCTGTCAGCGGCTTGAAGTCGTCTTCCGGGTCCGTGAGGTCCTCAGGGACTTCACTCGATCCATGGCGGGCGGTTGTTTTCATTTCGAATGAAGCCCGGATGACGACCCAGAATTTCTACAAAGCCATTGATTATAAGTAAAAACCCATGGCGTTCCGCCAGCCCGTACGGCGGAGGACGAAAAGTTCCCCGGCGCGCTGCCGGGACGCTCCGGCATTGCTTGGGAATCGTCCGAGCGCCCCCACCATAATTCCTTATGCACCCGATCGCCAATGCCCTCCCCGACGCCCTCTGCTACCTCGACGGCAATTACACGCCGCTGCGCGACACCAAGGTCAGCGTGCTCGACCGTGGCTTCATCTTCGGCGACGGCGTCTACGAAATGGTACCGGCCTACGGCGGACAGCCCTTCTGCTTCGACGAGCACATGGCGCGGCTCGATCGCTCGCTGGCCGAATTGAAGATCCGCAATCCGCATCCGGCGGCCGAGTGGCGGGCGATCGCGATGCGCCTGGTCGATGCCGCGCCGCCGGCGCAGCGCGCGGCCATGCAGGGCATCTACATCCAGGTGACGCGTGGCGTGGCGCCGCGCGACCACGCGATGCCGCAAGGCCTCGCGCCCACCGTGTTCATGATGGTGAACCCCCTGAAGCCGGTGGCAGACACGGCGCGCGCCCAGGGCGTCGCCTGCGTGAGCGCACCCGACTTCCGCTGGCAGAAGGCCCATATCAAGGCCACCAGCCTGCTCGGCGCGGTGCTGGCGCGGCAGATCAGTGTCGAGGCCGGCGCCGCCGAGACTCTCATGTTCCGCGACGAAGGACTCAGCGAGGCCTCGTCCAGCAACGTCTGGGTGGTGAAGGACGGCACGCTCAGCGGGCCGCCCAAGGACCACCTGGTGCTCGCGGGCATCCGCTACGGCCTGATCGAGCGGCTCTGCGCCGATGCCGGTATTCCCTTCCGCCTTCGCCGCATCGCGCGCGACGAGGTCTTCGACGCCGACGAACTGCTGCTGTCCTCGGCCAGCAAGGAAGTGCTGGCGGTGGTGACGCTCGACGGCCGCAGCATCGGCGCCGGCCGCCCCGGCCCGATCTACCAGGCGCTCTACGCCGGCTACCAGCAGGCCAAGGCCCGCAGCACGCAAGACCAAGGAGTCCCCGCATGACCACCGCACCCGATGCCCCGCTCGACGCCCGCAAGGAATCGCTGATCGAGTACCCCTCCAAGTTCCCGATCAAGGTGATGGGCGCCAAGGCCGACGGCTTCGTGCACGCCGTGACGCAGATCGCCGAGCAGTTCGACCCGGTCTTCGATGCCACCGCCATCGAGCTACGCAGCAGCAAGGCCGGCAACTACCTCGGCGTGACCATCACCGTGACCGCCACCAGCCGCGAGCAACTCGACGACATATACCGGGCGTTGTCGAGCCATCCGATGGTCAAGGTGGTTCTCTGAGCGCTGAGCTTTCGACGACGCTGCTCGGCCGCGTCGACTACGCCCCGACCTACGCGGCGATGCGGCAGGCGACGCTGGAGCGCACGCCGGACAGTCCCGACCAGCTCTGGCTCTGCGAGCACACGCCGGTCTACACCCAGGGCCTGGCGGGCAAGGCCGACCACGTGCTGAACCCGGGCGGGATCCCGGTGGTGCAGACCGACCGCGGCGGCCAGGTGACCTACCATGGCCCCGGCCAAGTGGTGGCCTACCCGCTGCTCGATTTGAAGCGGGCCGGCTACTACGTGAAGGAATACGTCTACCGGATCGAGGAGGCCGTGATCCGCACGCTGGCCCATTTCGAGGTCACCGGGCACCGCGTCGCCGGCGCACCCGGCATCTACGTGCGGCTGGACGACCCGTTCTCGCATGCCGCGCTGACCGGCCCGGTCCACCCCGCCGACCCGTTCCGCGGCCTCGGCAAGATCGCCGCGCTGGGCATCAAGGTCAGCCGCCACTGCACCTACCACGGGGTGGCGCTCAACGTCGAGATGGACCTGGAACCCTTCACGCGAATCAACCCTTGCGGCTACGCGGGGCTCCAAACCGTCGATCTTTCTACAATCGGCGTTCGAACAACCTGGGACGAAGCCGCGCAGGTGCTGGGCCGCAAGCTGGCCGCCTACCTCGCGCCCTGAGCCCCGTCAGAGAGAGTCGCCATGAGCACCCCCGAAGTCGTCCCGTCCGTGGTGAGGGAGGCCCAAGGCCCCGAAACCTACAACCCGCTCGTCAAGCAGAAGGCCGCGGCCAAGCTCTCGCGCATCCCGGTCAAGGTCGTGCAGGGCGAGGTGCTCAAGAAGCCCGAGTGGATCCGGGTCAAGGCCGGCTCGCCGACCACCCGTTTCTACGAGATCAAGCAGATCCTGCGCGAGAGCAACCTGCACACGGTGTGCGAGGAGGCCTCGTGCCCGAACATCGGCGAATGCTTCGGCAACGGCACCGCCACCTTCATGATCATGGGCGACAAGTGCACGCGGCGCTGCCCCTTCTGTGACGTCGGCCACGGCCGGCCCGATCCGCTCGACAAGGACGAGCCGCTGAGCCTGGCCAAGACCATCGCCAGGCTGCGCCTCAAGTATGTGGTGATCACCAGCGTCGACCGCGATGATTTGCGCGATGGCGGCAGCCAGCATTTCGTCGACTGCATCCGCAACATCCGCGAGCTCTCGCCGACGACGCAGATCGAGATCCTGGTGCCCGACTTCCGCGGCCGCGACGACCGCGCGCTCGAGATCCTCAAGGCCGCGCCGCCCGACGTGATGAACCACAACCTCGAGACCGCGCCGCGCCTCTACAAGGAGGCACGGCCGGGCAGTGACTACCAGTTCAGCCTCAACCTGCTGAAGAAGTTCAAGGCGCTGCACCCCGAGGTGCCGACCAAGAGCGGCATCATGGTCGGCCTGGGCGAAACCGACGAAGAGATCCTGCAGGTGATGCGCGACATGCGTGCGCATCACATCGACATGCTGACCATCGGCCAGTACCTGTCGCCGAGCAACAGCCACCTGCCGGTGCGCCGCTACGTGCATCCCGACACCTTCAAGATGTTCGAGGAAGAGGCCTACAAGATGGGCTTCAGCCACGCGGCGGTGGGCGCCATGGTGCGCTCGAGCTACCACGCCGACCAGCAGGCGGGGCACGTTCTGGCCGGCGCGCCCTCACTCGATTGAACACCACGGCGACAGTCGCCGGGCCGGACACGTCGCAGTCCGGCCGGCCCTTGCACTTCCTGCTGGCCATGTGCTACCTCGTGCATCGCACGGGCGCAGAGATGTTCACCCGCGACTTGGCGCTGTGGCTGCGCCGCCGCGGACACGCCGTGACCATCTTTGCAACGGCCTTCGGCGACATGGCCGACGAGTTGCGATTTGCCTCGATTGCCTGCATCACCGACCTGGCCGACATGGCGGCGCGGCCGGACGTGATCATCGGCAACACCCATCACGAGACGGTTCGCGCCCTGCTCCATTTCCACGACGCGCCGGTCCTCACGGTATGCCACGATCGAAGCGCCGAGCACGGGCGACCTGCCCAGTTCGCGCAGGTCGTCTGCCATGTGGCCGTCGACGAGAACTGCGCGGAGCGCCTGATGCACGAGTTCGGCATCGCGCGCGAACGCATCGAACTGATCCAGAACGGGGTCGACCTTTCGCGCTTCGTCCGACGCAGCGACCTGCCGGCACGGCCCCGGACGGCGCTCGTCTTCAGCAACTACGCCTCGCACGACGCGCAGCTCGAGGAAATCCGCGCCGCCTGCGTGCAGCGCGGACTGTCGCTCGACGTGATCGGCAGCGGCACCGGCAACCACTTGCCCGACCCGGCCGAGGCGCTCGGCCGCTATGACCTCGTCTTTGCCAAGGGCCGCTGCGCCACCGAGGCACTGTGCACCGGTAATGCGGTAGTGGTGCTCGATCCCATGTCGGGCATGGGCGAGATGGTGACGGCGGCGACCGCGGCCCACGCGCGACGCTGGAATTTCGGCCGGGCGCTGCTGACCAGGCCGATCACGCGAGAGAACGTGGGCGCCCAACTCGACCGCTACGACGCCGAGGATGCCGGCCGGTCCAGCGAATGGATGCGTGCCCATGGCGACCTCGATGCAATGCTGGGCGCCCTCGAGCGCTGCGCGCAGCGCATGGTCATGCAGTCTCCCGAGATCGCAGTGTCCGCGGAACAGCGGGCGCTCGAGATGGCACGCTACATGGACGACTGGATTCGGCGCGGGAACCCTTCCGCCGCGCACCTTGGCATTGCGTCCTTGCACCAGCACATCGCGGGGCTTCAGCAATCCTTCAACGACCATCGTCGCATGCACCAGTCGCAACTCGACGCACTCCAGGCCGAGGCGCGACGGCAGGCTGAGCACCTGACCGCGCAGGCGGACCAGATGGCCGCCCAGGCCGCGCAGGCCGCTCAGGCCGCGCAATCGAGCGTCGACGCCAACGCAAGACTGGCGGTGGCGGAAGCCGAGCAGCAGGCCCGGCAAGCACGTGCAGAGGTCACGCTCCTGCAGGCGCAATTGCGCGAGGTCTATGCCAGTCGATCGTGGCGAGTGACCGGACCGCTGCGCCGAGTTTCAACCTTCGTGCTGTCGAGCGGCCCACGGACATGAAGCACTTGGTGATCGCCGCCCATGCCGGGCATGAACTGCTGCTGTGGAAATGGCTGCGCAACGAGCGGCCGGACTTCGTGGTCTTGACCAACGGCGCCGGGGCGAGCGATGTGCCGCGGCTCGATCCGACCCTCGACAACCTGGCACGAGCGGGTGCGAACTGGGTTCCGGGCGTGGTGCAACCGGTGGCCGATGCCGATATCTACCAGGCGCTGCTTGAAGGGGATACGCGCCTGTTCACGCAATGGCTGCAGGCTTTGACTGCCCATGTCGTCGAACAGGGCATCGACTGCATCGTCGCCGACGAAGCGGAGGACTACAACCCTTCGCACGACCTGTGCCGCCTGCTGGCCAACCAGGTCGCCGCGCACGCCGCGGCGCGTGGTCGCCCGGTCGTCTCGCTCGGCTATCCCACCGTGGGCCATCCCAGTCCACCGGCGCGCCTGGCCGCCGAGCGCCATGTCACGGTGGAACTCGATGCCTCGGAATTGCGGGCCAAGCTGGATGACATGCACCGCTACGCGCGCAGTTTCGGCGGTCAGCTGGAACGAGAGCTGGCGGGCTTCATCGCCGAATTCGGCGCCCAGGCCTATGGCCGGGAATGCCTCTTCGCGGCACGGCCCACGCGCTATGAGCTCCCGGACGCGCCCGCAGTCAAGCCCACCTTCGAAATCGTCGGTGAAGAACGTGTCGCTGCCGGCGTCTACAAGCACGTCATCCGCGGCCGTCACCTGCAAGCCGTGGCCGACGGCCTGCGCACCGCGGTGCGCTGAAGCAGTGATGCCTCGATGACCTTCACGACGCCTGCCAGCGCCGACGCCACGACTGCCGCCGCCGTCGATCCGGCAGCGCCGCTGGCGGTCGAAGCCACGCTTGCCCATGCGGTCGTCGGCATCGGTCGATTCGGCCGCGTCCACGCCCGCAAGCTCCTCACCCTCCCCGGCTTCCGCCTGCGTGCCCTGGTGGACCGCTCATCGACGGCCCGCGCCGGCGTCGAACTCGCGGCGCTGCCGTTGTTGTCCAGCCTGGACGATTTGCCGCGGGGCATCGAGTCGGCCACCATCGCCACCAGTGACGATGCCCACGCCGAGGTCGCGCTGGCGTTGATGCGGCGCGGCTGCCACGTGCTGGTCGAAAAGCCGCTCTGCATCGATCGGCACGACGGCGCCCGGATGATCAGCACGGCACGGCAATGCGGCGTGACGCTGAGCACGGGGCATATCGAACGCTTCAACCCGGTGTTCGACGCCGTCGTCCTCGGGCGCCTGCGCAACTGGGCGGCAAGCCACCGCCAGGGCTCGCATCCGTTCATGCGCTTCCGACGCTATTCGACCCGCTTCGCCGCGGCCAGGGACAGCGTGCTGGACCTGATGGTGCACGACATCGACCTGTTCGCCTGGCTGTGCGGGATTCCCGCGGAGGCACCGCTCGAAGTGCTTGCGCGACACATCGGCGCGAGCAGCGTCCGCGCTCGCGTGCGCTTGGGCGCTCTGGTCGCCGAATTCGAGAGCGGCTACGCCAGCATGCCGGCGAGCGCCCGATTGCAGGTATGCGACGGCGACCGGGAGCAATTGCTGGACCTGCGCAGCGGCGCTCGCTCGACAACGGCCGGAGACGACGCCCTGGCACGGCAGTACCAGGGCTTCAGGCGCGCCATCCTCGGCCACGCCAACCGCGTCGCATCGGGCGCCGACGGCCTGGCGGCCGTGACACGGGCTTGCCAGGTGCTGCACGCATGAAGATCCCGCTGTTCCGGTCGGCTGCATCGTCCGAATCCATGGCGGCGCACCTGGCGCAGGCCTGCGCCGCAGTGCTGCGCAGCGGCGTCTACATCCTCGGCCCGCAGGCCATGGCCTTCGAGGCGCGGCTGTCGGCGTTGCTGCACGGCCGCGAGACCGTGGCGGTGGGGTCGGGCTCCGAGGCGCTGCTGCTGGCCTTCAAGAGCCTCGGCGTCGGAAGCGCAGGCGGAGGCGACGCGATGGACGAAGTCCTGCTGCCGACCTACACCTTCGTCGCCTGCGCGGAAGCGGTGCTCGCCGCCGGTGCGCGGCCGGTCTTCGTCGACAGCGCGCCGGACGACTTCCTGCCGACGCTCGCGCATTTCCGCAACGCCCGCACGCCCCGAACCCGCGCGATCCTCGCGGTCGGCCTCTTCGGCGATCCGAGCGGCCTGCCCGAACTGGCCGCGTACTGCTGCGACGAGAAGCTTCAGCTGATCGAGGACGTGGCGCAGTGCCTCGGCGCCCAGGCCGCCGGCACCTGGGGCGATGCTGCGGCGATGAGCTTCTATCCGACCAAGACACTGGGCGCGGCCGGTGACGCCGGCGCGCTGGCCTTCAGGGATCCGCGCCACGCCCACAAGGCCCGGCTGCTTCGCAATCACGGCTACCACGAAGGCCGGCACCACTGCCTCGGTCACAACAGCCGCATGGACGAATTGCAGGCCTGCCTACTGCACGCCGCCCTGGACGATTTTGCGGACAGCATCGCGCGGCGGCGCGCCATTGCCGCACGCTATCTGTCGGCCTGGGCGGACTGCCCGTTTCGCTTGCCGCGCGACACCTCGGGCCATGCGTGGAACTATTTCGTCATCAACCTGCCCGCCCCCCGCGAACGCGCAAGCTTCGCGGCCCGGCTGGCCGCGGCCGGCATCGCCACCCGGGTCTACTATGAGCAGCCGCTGCACCGGCACGAGGCGCTGCGGCCCTGGCAAGGCGGCGCCCTGCCTCACAGCGAGAGGCTGGCCGGCTGCGCGCTCGCATTGCCGCTCTACCCGATGCTCAGCGACGAGGAAATCGAGTACATCATTGAAGTCGTGCGGCAAGCCGCCGGCGCACCCAGCAATCCGCATCCGACATGACGCCATGAACGATTTCGACACCATCGCCCGGCTGATCCGGGTCCATGCGACACAGGCCCCCCGGCGCATGGCGCTGGCCGACGCCACCCGCGAACTGAGCTACGGCGAACTCGACGCGCTGATGGACCGCATCGCGGCCAGCCTGCAGCGCGACGGCCTGCTGGTCGGCGATGCGATCGCGATCTGCGCGGCCTCGAGCGTGAACTACGCGGCCGTGTTCCTCGGTGCGCTGCGCGCCGGCGTCGCGGTGGCGCCGCTCGCACCGGGCTCCACACCCGCCAGCCTCGCGCGAATGATCGAAGACGCGGGCGCGCGCATCCTGTTCGTCGACCAGGCGGCGGCCGAGGTGATCGGACCGGCAGCAGCGGGCGCCATACCGCGCATCGCGCTCGACGGCTCCGCCGCCGGCGGCGCCTTCGAGGCCTGGCTCGCACCGGCCGGCGTGCGGCCTGACGAGGTGAAGCTGGCGCCCTCCTCGCCCTTCAACATCATCTATTCCTCCGGCACCACCGGCGAGCCCAAGGGCATCGTGCAGGGCCACGGCATGCGCTGGGCCCATGTGCAGCGCGGCGCCAGGTACGAGTACGGGCCCGAAACGATCACGCTGTTGTCGACGCCGCTCTACTCGAACACCACCCTGGTGGTGTTCTTCCCCACCCTGGCCTTCGGCGGCTGCGTGCTGCTGATGCCGAAGTTCGACGCCGCGGCCTACCTGAATCTGGCCGAAAGCCGCCGCGTGACGCACACCATGCTGGTGCCGGTGCAGTACCAGCGGCTGATGGCGCGGCCCGACTTCGATGCCCACGATCTGGCGAGCTTCAAGTACAAGTTCAGCACCAGCGCGCCCTTCAATGCGGCGCTCAAGGCCGACGTGCTGAAGCGCTGGCCCGGCGGCCTGATCGAGTTCTACGGCATGACCGAGGGCGGCGGCACCTGCATCCTCGAGGCCCACCTGCACCCCGACAAGCTACACACCGTCGGTCAGCCGGCCGAAGGCAGCGACATCCGGCTGATCGACGAGGACGGCCGCGAAGTCCCGCGCGGCGAGGCCGGCGAAGTGGTCGGCCATTCGGCCGGCATGATGGTCGGCTACCACCGCCAGCCCGCAAAGACGCGCGAGGCCGAATGGTTCGATCCCACCGGCAAGCGCTTCATCCGCACCGGCGATGTCGGCCGCTTCGACGACGACGGCTTTCTGACCCTGTTCGACCGCAAGAAGGACATGATCATCAGCGGCGGCTTCAACATCTATCCGAGCGACCTCGAAGCGGTGGTGCGGGCCCACCAGTCGGTGGCCGACGTCGCCGTGGTCGGTGTGCCCTCGGAGCAATGGGGCGAGACGCCGGTGGCCTTCGTGGTGCGCCGCGCCGGCGACGACACGAACGCCGAGACGATCCTGCAATGGACCAACGAGCAGCTCGGCAAGACCCAGCGGCTGGCCCACCTGCAGTTCATCGACGAGTTGCCGCGCAGCGCGATCGGCAAGGTGCTCAAGCGCGAGTTGCGTGAGCTCTGCACGCGCTGAATCCATCCCGGACGGCGCCCCGCACGAAGGCGGCGACAACGGCCTGCTGTGGGTGCTGGTGGCCGCGGCCGTCCTCTTCGCCCTGGTCCGGCCGCGGGCCCCGATGGACTACCTCCGGCTGGTCGACTGGCAGACCATCGGCGCGCTGGCCGGGCTGCTGGCCATCACCCAGGGCGTGGAGCGCAGCGGCATGCTGCAAGCCGCCGCGGCGCGGCTGCTGGCACGCACGCACGACCTGCGCAGCCTGGTGCTGCTGCTGGCGGCCAGCGCGGCCGTGCTGTCGGCGCTGGTCACCAACGACGTCAGCCTGTTCCTGCTGGTGCCGCTGACGCGCGTGCTGGCGACCCAGGCCCACCTGCCGCTGGCGCGGCTGGTCGTGATCGAGGCGCTGGCGGTGAATACCGGCTCGGCGCTGACGCCGATCGGCAACCCGCAGAACCTGTTCCTCTGGCATCGCTCCGGCGAGAGCTTCGTCGGCTTCGTGGCGATGATGGGACCGACCGTGGCGGTGATGCTGTTCTGGCTCTTCGCGGCGATCTGGTTCGGCGTGCCGCGGGTGCCGATCGCGCTCAAGCCGTCGAACGTTGCGGCGCCGGTGCAGCCGCGCCTGTTGGCKCTGTCGGGCCTGCTGTTCGTCGGCTTCGTGGTCGCGCTCGACCGCCACTGGCTGCTGGCCGGCCTCGGCGTGGTCTTCGGCGCCTTCCTGCTGCTGCGCCCGCGTGTGCTGCTCGGCATCGACTGGGCGCTGCTGGCGATCATCTCGCTGATGTTCGTCGACCTGCGGCAGCTCGCCGAGCTGCCCGCGGTGGCGACACTGCTCGGCGGCCTGCCGATCGGCGAAGGATGGCGCGCCTACCTGGCGGCGATCCTGACCTCGCAGGCCATCAGCAACGTGCCCGCCGCCATCGTGCTCGACCCCTTCGTGCACGACCTGCCGGCGCTGGCGGCCGGCGTCAGCGTCGGCGGCTTCGGCTGCGTGCTGGGCTCGCTGGCCAACCTGATTGCGCTGCGGCTGGCGAAGCTGCCGAACGGGCTGCGCGAATTCCATCGCCTCGGCATCCCGTTCCTGCTGGTGTGCGGCGCGTCGGCGCTGCTGCTGCGGCTCGGGTGATGCGCTTCGGGAGCGCCGACCACCGCAGCCCTTAAGCTCGGCGGCCATGTCCCCGACGCTCAACGCCCTTGCCGCCATCGCCCTCTGGGCCACCCTCGCCTCGCTCGGTGCCTCGCTCGCGCACCTGCCTCCTTTCCTGCTGACCGGGCTGGCGCTGATCATCGGCAGCGTGATGAGCTGGCCGCTGGTGCTGCGCGACCGCCGCGCCTGGGCAGTGCCGGCGCGCACGCTTCTGCTGGGCATCTACGGGCTGTTCGGCTTCCACTTCCTGCTCTTCATCGCACTGCGCCTCGCGCCGCCGGTCGAGGCCAACCTGGTCAACTACCTCTGGCCGCTGTTCATGGTGGTGCTGGCGCCGGTGATGCTGCCCGGCATGTCGCTGCGGCCGTTGCACGTGATGGCGGCGCTGCTGGGTTTCGCGGGCGCGGCGATCGCGATCCTCGGTGCGCGCGGCGGCGCGGGTGCATCCGGCGGCAGCTACTGGGGCTTCCTGCCGGCGCTGGGCTCGGCCTTCATCTGGGCCAGCTACTCGCTGTGGACGCAACGCGTGCCGGCCTTCCCGACCAGCGCGATCGGCCTGTTCGGCCTGGTGTCGGGCGCGCTGTCGCTGGCCTGCCACGCGTTGCTCGAGCCTTCTGTGGCGCTCGGCGCGCGCGACTGGCTGCTGGTCGCGCTCTGCGGACTGGGCCCGCTGGGCGCCGCCTTCTTCTTCTGGGACCTGGCGCTGAAGCGCGGCGATGCACGGCAGATCGGCATCCTGAGCTACATCACGCCGCTGGCGTCGACCGCATTGCTGTTGATCGTCACCGGGCGGCCGCTGAGCTGGAGCATCGCGCTGGCGGCCGTGCTGATCATCTCGGCGGCCGTGATGGGCACGCGCGCGCTGACGCGCGAACACGTCAGTCGGACACCTTGAGCACCAGCTTGCCGAAGTTCTCGCCGGTGAAAAGCCGCGTGAGCGCCTCGGGGAAGGTGTCGATGCCCTCGACCACGTCCTCGCGGCTCTTCATGCGGCCGTCCTTCAGGTAGCCCGACAGTTCGGCCACCGCTTCGCCGTAGCGGTCGGCATAGTCGAACACCACGATGCCCTGCATGCGCGCCCGGTTCACCAGAAGGCTCAGGTAGTTCTTCGGGCCCTGCACCGGCGTCGTGTTGTTGTACTGGCTGATGGCGCCGCAAATGATGATGCGGGCGCCGCGCGCCAGCTTCGCGAGCACGGTGTCGAGGATGTCGCCGCCGACGTTGTCGAAGTAGATGTCGACCCCCTTCGGGCAATGCGCCTTCAGGCCCTCGCGCACCGCCGACGGGCCGGCCTTGTAGTCGATGCAGGCATCGAAGCCGAGCTCCTTCACGACCCAATCGCACTTGGCCTGGCCGCCCGCGATGCCGACCACGCGGCAGCCCTTGATCTTCGCCAACTGGCCCACGGTCTGGCCGACCGCGCCGGCCGCACCCGAGACCACCACGGTCTCGCCGGGCTTCGGCTGGCCGACGTCCATCAGCCCGAAGTAGCCGGTCATGCCGGGCATGCCCAGCACGTTGAGCCACTGGCCGATGGTGCCGGCGCGCAGGTCGATCTTCGACAGGCCGTTGCGCTTGATCTCCTCCTGCGGGACCAGCGCGTATTCCTGCACGCCGAGCGTGCCGTAGACCGTGTCGCCGACCGCGAAGGCCGGGTTGCACGAGGCGGCCACGCGCCCGACGCCGCCGGCGCGCATCACGGCGCCGATCTCGACCGGCGCGATGTAGCTCTTGCCCTCGTTCATCCAGCCGCGCATCGCGGGATCGAGCGAGAGCGACAGGGTCTTGACCAGCACGCCGCCTTCGGCGGGCTCCGCGACCGGCTCGGTGGTGAATTGCCAGTTGTCGCGCGTGGCCGCGCCTTCAGGACGTTTGGCGAGGCGGACCTGGCGGTTGGTGAGGGGGCTGCTCATGCGCGTGTCTCCTTGGGGTGTCTGATTCCGGCGCATCGTAGCCCCGTACCGCGCGGAAGCCGGTAGCGCAGGCGACAACGCCCGGCGGCAGCCCGAGCGACTTCAGGTCAGGCAGCCCGACGCTGACCGCCAGCCCGGGTTCGGCATTGCGCACCACCAGCGTGCCGCCGTGCGCCTCGGCCACCAGCCGGCACAGGTACATGCCGAGGCCGACGCCGCCGGTGCTGCGCTGGCGCGCGCCATCGGTGCGGTAGAAGGGCTCGGTCAGGTGCGCGAGTTGGGCCGGATCGACACCCGGACCGAAGTCCCGCACTTCCAGTTCGACATCCTGCCCGCGGCGTCGAACGGCGACCCGCGGCGGCTGCGCGGCGTCGGCGCCATGGCGCAGCGCGTTGTCGAGCAGGTTGCGCACCAGCAGCCGGAGCCGCGACCGATCGAGCGCCAGGGGCGGCAGGTCCGCGGCCAGGTCCAGGACCACGCGTCCGCCCTCCGGATTTTCGCCCGCCACCTCGCGCACCAGCGCCGCCAAGTCGACCGGCTCGCGCTGCAGCGCCGCATGCGGGCTCGACAGCCGCTCGCTCTCGAGCAGGTCACTGATCAGGTCGCGCATCTCGGCCAGGTCGCGCAGCAGCGCGGCCCGCTCGGCCGCGCCCTCGGGCGTGGCCGGCAGCAGCTCGGCATTGAGCCGGGCCCGGGTCAACGGCGAGCGCAGCTCGTGGCTCAGCGCCAGCAGCAGGCCGCGCTTGGCATCGAGCATGCCCTGGATGTCGTGCGCCATCGTGTTGATGCGCTGCGCGAGGTCGCCGAGTTCGTCGCGCCGGCGCAGCGGGATCGGCGTGTCGAAGGCGCCGCGGCCGAAGCGCTCGGCCCCGGCGCGGATGTCGTCGAGCGGCCGCAGCAGCCTTCGCACATAGGCGTAGGCCAGCGCGGTCAACACCAGCAGCAGCGCCAGCGTGATCCAGCCGATGCCCTGGGGTTCGCGCTGCCAGGGCAAGGTGCCGATGCCGAAGCTCACGCGATGGCCGTCCGCCGTGACGCGGCTGAACCCCTCGCCGTTGCGGAGGCCGAAGCCATGCCGGCGGCGGTCGGGATGCGAATCCCAGTTGACGCTCGGCCCCTCGATGCGAATAGAGATCGGCAACCGCTCGACCAGCGCCCGGGCCCGCGCCACGTCGGGCGGCGTGCCGAGCTCGGTGACGATCCGGTCCATGTAGTCGGCCACCAGCGGCCGTGCGGCGTCGCGCCAGCCGGTGGAGAAGGCACGCTGCATGCCGCCGAGGAACACCGCCGTCATCGCCAGCGCCAGCAGAACGAAGACCCCGATCAGGCGCACCCGGAGCGAATGGCGCAGGCTGTGGCGCCAACCGCGGGAGCGGCCCGGGCCTACGGGGCTCACGGCGGGGCGCTCCGGCCCACCGCCAGGGCATAGCCAGCGTTGCGCAGCGTCTTGATGCAATCCAGTGGTTCCAGCTTCCTGCGCAGGCGGCTGACTACGATGTCGACCGCCCGCGTGTAGAGCTCGGCCTCGTGGCCGCGCAGGCGGTTCAGGATGTCATCGCGGCTCCAGACCCGGCCGGGCTGGTCGGCCAGCAGCGCCAGCAGCTCGAACTCGGTGCCGGTCAGCTCGATGCGCTCGCCATGGCGCAGCACCTCGCGCTTGTCGAGATCGATCGACAGGCCTTCGAAGACCCGCTGCTGCGCCGGCGCGGAAGGCGGCGGCACGGCACGCTGCCGGCGCAGGATGGTCTGCACCCGCGCCACCAGCTCGCGCGGCTCGAAGGGCTTGGGCAGGTAGTCGTCGGCGCCGATCTCGAGCCCAACCACCCGGTCCATCACGTCGCCGCGCGCGGTCAGCATCACGATCGGGATGTCGCTTTCCTTGCGGATCTCGCGGCACAGCGCGAAGCCATCCATCTCGGGCAGCATGACGTCGAGGATCGCGGCGTCGTAGCGCTGGGCGCGCAGCCTCGCCAGGCCTTCGCTCGGCCGGCTCGCGCTGTCGAGCTGGAAGTCGAAGCGCGCGAAATAGCTCGCCAGGGGCGCGCCCAGGTGCTCGTCGTCGTCGATCAGCAGGATGCGGGGCATGCGGCGATTGTGCATTCGGGCGCCAGCCCGAAGGATGGCGTCAACCGCGGCCCCAGCGGCGGCCGCCGCGCTCCATGAAGTCACGCACCTTCTGCTGCTGCGCCGGGTTCAGGTTGTCGAAGAAGTCGGCCGCGGCGGCAATGACCTCCGGGCTGCCCGCCTGCACCGCGGCCATCTTGTCGTCGACCAGCTTCTTCGCCCGCTCCTGGTCGAGCTTGGCGCCGGCGAACAGACTGCGAAATTCGGCTCGCGGATCGCCGCCGCCGCGCAGCGCCGCGCGCTGCGCCTGCAGCTTCTCGGTCAGCACCACCAGCTTCTGCTTCTGCGCGGCGTCCAGCTCGAGCTTGCTGCCCACGCGCTCGACCATCCTGGCGCGGAACTCGGCTCGGTCCTGCTCGGAGCCGTTCCAGCCATGGCGATGGCCGGCACACCCGGCCAGGCTGCCGGCCAGCAGCGCGGCACCGGCGATTCCGAAAAGAGAGCGTTTGAACCAGCGTTTCATGAGAGTCTTCCTTCAGAGGGGGATCGGAGTGATCCGGAAGACTCGATGCTCGGGCCGGGCGCCGCCGAAGTCCTTTCGCCGCGGTTTCGCTGTGTTTCGTTTTATTGCGGGCGCGGCCCGACGCCGGCCTCAGGTGCGCACCAGCGCAGCCGCCGGGTTCTCCGACTCGAGGACCTCCTGCGCCCAGGCTTCGAGCTTGCTGGTGTCGGCCCGCAGCACCTCCTGCTTGACCGCCAGGATCTGCGACGGATGCATCGAGAAACTGCGCAGGCCCAGGCCCAGGAGCAGCCGCGTGAACGTCACGTCGCCGGCCATCTCGCCGCAGACACTGACGCCCTTGCCCTGGCGCCGGCATTCGGCGATGGTCTCGGCCACCAGCCGCAGCACCGCCGGATGAGCCGGGTCGTACAGGTGCGCCACCGACTCGTCGGCGCGGTCGATCGCCAGCGTGTACTGGATCAGGTCGTTGGTGCCGATCGACAGGAAGTCGAAGTGCTTCAGGAAGGTCTTGAGCGTCAGCGCTGCGGCCGGGATCTCGATCATCGCGCCGAGCTTCACCTTGCCGTACACCGCGCCGCGGTTGTCGAGCTCGGTGCGTGCGAAGTCGAGCAGCGACAGCGTCTGGTGGATCTCGCTGACATGCGCCAGCATCGGGATCAGCAGGTGGATCTCGCCGTGCGACGCGGCCCGCAGGATGGCGCGCAACTGGGTCAGGAACATCGCCGGGTCGGCCAGGCTCCAGCGGATCGCGCGCAGCCCCAGCGCCGGGTTCAGGTGGTAGTCCTCACGCTGCGACTTGCCGTCCAGCGGCTTGTCGGCGCCGACGTCGATGGTGCGGATCGTGACCGGCATGCCCTTCATGCCATCGAGCGCGCGCCGATAGGCCTGGTACTGCTCCTCTTCGTCGGGCAGGCGCGTGAGGTTGTGCGCCTCGCGCCCCATGAACAGGAACTCGCTGCGGAACAGGCCGACGCCCACCGCACCGGCCTTGACCGCACCGAGCGTGTCCTCGGGCATCTCGATGTTGGCCAGCAGGTCGACCCGCTGGCCGTCGAGCGTCACGGCCGGCTTGTGGCGCAGCCGGGACAGGCGTCCGCGCTCGAGGTCGCCCTGGCGCTGCTTGAAGCCGTACTCGGCCAGGATGATCGGCGAGGGGTCGACGATCATCACGCCGGCATCGCCGTCGATGATGACCCAGTCGTCCTGCCGCACCAGCTGGCTGGCGCTGCGGGCGCCGACCACGGCCGGGATGTCCATGCTGCGCGCGATGATCGCGGTGTGGGAGGTGCGGCCGCCGACATCGGTCACGAAGCCCGCGAACACGCTCTTCTTGAACTGCAGCATGTCGGCCGGCGACAGGTCGTGCGCGATCAACACCAAGGGGGCATCGAAGGCGTCGCCGGCGATCAGGTCGTGCTGATCGTCTTCGTCGGCGGTGCGCTTGCGCCGCGGCGGCGTCGGCGCCAGCACCGCGGCCGTGCCCTTCATGCGATGCAGCAGCCGCTCGACCACCTGCTCGAGGTCGGCCTTTCGCTCGCGCAGGTATTCGTCCTCCATCTCGTCGAATTGGCGCGCCACCACCTCGAGCTGGGTGGTCAGCGCCCATTCGGCGTTGTAGAGCCGCTCGACTATCCAGTGCTTGACGCCGCCCGTGAGCACCTCGTCCTGCAGCAGCATCTGGTGCACCTCGAGCAGCGCCGAGAGTTCGTGCGGCGCGTCGTTGGGACCCATCAGTGCGACGCTGGCCTGCAGCTTTTGCAGCTCCTCGGCCACCGCGTTGCGCGCCATGCGCACGCGGTCGATCTCGGTCTCGATCTGCTCCGGCTTGATGAAATAGTGGGCGACGTCGATGCGGCTCGACACCACCAGCACCGCACGCCCGATGGCGATGCCCCGGGCAACAGGGAGGCCGTGGACGACGAAAGTCACTCGCCCTCGCCGAACTTGTCGTTCATCAAGGCGACGATCGCATCGAGCGCCTCCTGCTCGCGCTCGCCGATGGTCTCGAGCTCGACCGTGACACCCAGCCCCGCGGCCAGCATCATCACGCCCATGATGCTCTTGCCGTTGACGCGGCGGTCGCCGCGCGAGAGCCAGACCTCGCACGGGAAGCTGCCGGCGATCTTGGTGAGTTTGGCCGAGGCGCGTGCATGCAGCCCCAGCTTATTGCTGATGGTCACGGATGTCTTGGTCACTGTGCTTTCTTCTTGCCTGATTCTGCGGAGCCGCCACCGCCACCTGCATCACGCCCGCGGTGCCGCCGGTGACCGCTCGCTGCACCAGCGTGTCGAGCGCTTCGTTGCGGTAGCTCACCGCCCGCAGCAGCATCGGCAGGTTGACCCCCGCCACCAGCCGAGACCGGACGCCGTCGACGAGCTTCTGCGCCACGTTGCAAGGCGTGGCGCCGAACACGTCGGCCAGCACCAGCACCTGCGAGCGCGGCGCGTGCTGCAACTGGTCCAGCATGATGCGGGCGGCAGCAAGGGTTTCGTCCGGCGACACGTTGGGCAGCACGTCGAGCGCGACGATCGACGCCTCGCAGTCGGGAAAGACATGCAGCGCGCACTGCCGCAGCGCCTGCGCGAGCGGACAGTGGGCGATGATGAAGATGCTGTTCATTCGGATCGGAGGACGGCCTGTCGATTATGCGGGGGCGGGCCTCACGGAACGCGCAAGCCCTCGAAGAACGTGGGGAGCGCGTCCGCCGAGGACGGCTTCCCGATCACGGTCGCCTGGTAGAGCGAGACGCCGTCCGGTCGCTGCTGGGCGAACCAGAGCACATGCAGCGCCTGGGCGGAGGCGCCCCCCTCTGCCTCGGGCGTGTCGAGCCGCACCGGCGCGGGCGCCTGGGCCGCCCGCGGCAGCGCGGCCGCGGCT
>NZ_JBFUIU010000025.1:0-29834 GCF_056401695.1 Variovorax sp. P4_D9 | reverse complement strand
AAAGACGACCGGCTGGGGAGAGCAGCGCATCGCGCAGGCTTGGATGGCGCTGATGGCCCGCCTTGGCTACGCCCGCTACGGCGCCCAGGGCGGCGATTGGGGGTCTGCCGTGACCGCCTGGATCGGTGCGCTCGATCCAGCGCATTGCGCCTGCATTCACGTCACGCTGGCCATGGGCTCGAAGCCACTGGTCGCGGGCGAACCCACGGCGCAGGAGCAGCGGGCCTTGAATGGCCTGGAACACTATCGCCGATGGGAGTCGGGCTACTCGATACAACAGGCAACCCGCCCCCAGACGCTGGGCTATGGCTTGAGCGACTCGCCCGCCGGGCAAGCGGCATGGATCCTGGAAAAGTTCTGGGCCTGGACCGACTGCGATGGCCATCCCGAGAACATCCTCAGCCGCGACGAACTGCTGGACAACGTCATGCTGTACTGGGTGACGGCGTCGGCGACGTCCTCGGCCAGGCTCTACTGGGAAAGCTTCGGGAAGGGCGGCAAGCCGCTTCCGATCGATGTGCCGACGGGTGTGGCTGTGTTTCCCAAGGAGATCATCACCCCGGTACGGACCTGGATGGAGCCGCGCTTCAGGAACATTGCCCACTGGAACGAAATGCCGAGGGGCGGTCACTTCGCGGCCTTCGAGCAACCGGAACTCTTTGTGGACGAGCTGCGGTCGTTCTTCCGTTCTTACCGCTGAGCGAGCGGCTCAGAGCACTCCTCCGCGCTCGATCTCAGCCAGCGTCTTTCGCCGCCCGGCTCCACGCGTTGTTCTCTTCGACGATGCGCTTGACCATCGCCATGAATGCCGACCGGTCGGCTTGGGGCAGGGGCGCCAGCATGCGGTCCTGCGCTCGCAGCATCGCGGGCATCACGCTTTGCACCAATTTCTTTCCCGCCGGCGTGACGCTCAACAGGCGCACGCGTTTGTCATCCGGTGAGACATTGCGCTCGATCAGTTCCCGCCTCTCGAGCCGGTCGACCACCGCGCCGATGGTCGAGGTGTCCAGCCCGATCCTGCCCGCCAGCGTGCGCTGATCCAGTCCCGGCTGCTTCGACGCGGCAAACAGCAGAGCGAACTGCACCGGCGTGAGATTCACGTCCCCCGCCTCATCCAGAAAGATGCCGACCGCGATTTGCTGGAGTCGTCGGATGTAGTGGCCGGGCAGGTCCTCCAGCCCGTCGATAGGCAACTTCGTCGTCATCGCAATTTCTTCCCTAGGGTTTGTACCTATCACAAAGCAAAATTATACCCCTACACTTATTATCAGTGTACTGATGATCAGTGCACATATACATCTTAGAGACAGGACACCCCATGAAGACATCCTCTGCGTCCCTCCCGGTCCTCGTTGCAGGCGGCGGTATCGGCGGCGTTGCCGTTGCCCTGGCCCTGGTGCGCCGAGGCTTTTCGGTCAAGGTGCTCGAGCAAGCCCCGCAGCTCGGCGAGATCGGTGCCGGCATCCAGTTCGGCCCGAACGCCTTCGCCGCGCTCGACGCGCTGGGCGTCGGCGAGAAGGCCCGTGCCCGCGCGGTCTACACCGACGAGATGGTCATGCACGACGCGCTCGACGAGGCGCTGGTGGGCCGCATCCCCACCGGCGCCGCCTTCCGCGAACGCTTCGGCAATCCGTATGCGGTGATCCACCGGGCCGACGTTCACACGTCGCTGCTCGAAGGCGCGCAGGAGACCGACCGCGTCGAGGTGCTGACCTCGACCACGGTGCAGCGTGTCGAGCAGGACGAAGTCAGCGTCCTGGTGCACGACTCGAAGGGCAACCTGCATCGAGGTCTGGCGCTGATCGGCGCGGATGGCGTGAAGTCGGCGGTGCGCCGTCAATACGTGGCCGACGAGGCGCGGGTCTCCGGACACGTGGTCTATCGCGCGGTCGTCGACAAGAAGGATTTTCCGGCCGATCTGCAGTGGAACGCCGCCAGCATCTGGGTGGGGCCGAATTGCCACCTGGTGCACTACCCGTTGCGTGGTGGCGAGCAGTACAACGTCGTCGTCACCTTCCACAGCCGGGAGCAGGAAGAGTGGAGCGTGCGCGAAGGCGATCGCGCCGAGGTGCTGAGCTACTTCGACGGCATCTGCGCCAAGGCACGTCAGCTGATCGATCTGCCGAAGGAGTGGAAGCGCTGGGCCACCGCCGACCGTGAGCCCATCGGCCAGTGGACTTTCGGCCGCGTCGCGCTGCTCGGCGACGCCGCGCACCCGACCTTGCAATACCTCGCGCAGGGCGCCTGCATGGCGATGGAAGACGCCGTGACGCTGGGCGAAGCGCTGCGTGTGCACGACAACGACTTCGCCCACGCCTTCGCGCACTACCAGCGCTCCCGGGTGGCGCGCACCGCGCGGGTCGTGCTGTCGGCGCGCGAGATGGGACGCATCTTCCACGCCAAGGGTGTCGAGCGCCTGGTGCGCAACGAACTCTGGAAGGACCGTTCGCCGGAGCGCTACTACGACGCGATGGAGTGGTTGTACGGCTGGAAGGCTGACAACTGTCTCGCGGCCTGACCACAAACTGCCGGGAACCACAATGAACGAACTCGCACGCCTCGAAGACCTGCCCGCCGACTATGTCGCGGCGCTGAAGACACAGAACCTGGTGCCGCTCTGGCCCAACCTGCGCGCAGTGCTGCCGCCGGCCAAGCCGAGCCGCAACACCCGCGCGACCCATTGGTCGTACGAAGCCCTTCGGCCGCTGCTGATGAAGGCCGGCGAACTGACGCCGATCGAGAAGGCGGAGCGCCGCGTGCTGGTGTTGGCCAACCCCGGCCACGGCCTCGAGAAGATGCAGGCCAGCGCCGCGATGTACCTTGGCATGCAGTTGCTGCTGCCCGGCGAGTGGGCGCCGTCGCACCGCCACACGCCGAACGCGGTGCGCATGGTCGTCGAGGGCGAGGGCGCGTGGTCGACGGTCGACGGCGAGAAGTGCCCGATGCAGCGCGGCGACCTGATCCTGACCCCCACGGGCCTGTGGCACGAACACGGCCACGACGGCACCGCGCCGGTCGTCTGGCTCGACGTGCTCGACCTGCCGCTCCGTCTACTACATGGAAGCGAGCTACCACGTCGACGGCGACCGTCAATCCGTCAAGCCGGGGAATGGCGAGCGTCGCTATGGGCATGGCGGGCTGTTGCCGACCACGGTCTTTCAGCATTCGTCCCGGCGCTATCCGATGCTGCGCTACCCCTGGGCAGACGCGCGCGCGGCGCTGGTGTCGCTGGCCGCCGATCAACCCGAGCTCGACGCGGTGCAGCTCACCTACAGCAATCCCGAAACGGGAGGCCACGCCCAGAACATCCTCGGCTTCTACGCACTGATGCTGCGTCCGGGCCAGACGCTGCAACTTCCCATCCGCTCGCCGGCAATGGTGTTCCACCTGATCGAAGGCGCCGCGCAGGTGAGGGTCGAAGACCAGTCGTTCACGCTCGGCCAAGCCGATACCTGCTGCGCCCCGGGCTACAGCAGCATCACCTTGAGCAATCCGTCCGCCGGCTCGCCGGCCTTCCTCTTCAGCGCCGACGAGACGCCGCTGCATCAGAAGCTCGGCGTCTTCGAGAACCGCGGCTGACCCTCTCAAACTGACAGAACCTCATGACCCAAGCCACCTACCTCTGGACCCCGCCCCCCGTCTACTCCCYGCCGGTGCGCGGCCGCTCTGAACGGCTGCCGATCAATCGGCTTTTCTTCGTCGGCCGCAACTACCACGCCCACGCGGTCGAGATGGGACGCCCGGTCGACAAGTCGATCGAGGTGCCGTTCTATTTCACCAAGTCGCCGTCGACGCTGGTGCAGTCGGGCGCGACCGTCGCCTACCCACCCGGCACGCAGAGTTATCACTACGAGATGGAGCTGGTGCTCGCGATCGGTGCGCCCGGCTTTCGGGTGACCGAAGCCGACGCGCCTGCGCTGATCTACGGCTATGCATGCGGCCTGGACATGACGCGCCGCGACCTGCAGCTCGTCGCCCGCGAGAAGGGCCGTCCCTGGGATCTGGGCAAGGACATCGAGCAAGGCTCGGTCGTCTCCGAGATCGTACCGATGCAAGGCACCGTGCTCGACCACGGGGACCTCGTGATGAGCGTCAATGGCCAGCCGCGTCAGAAGTCGGATCTCGACAAACTGATCTGGAACATCCCGGAGCTGATCGCCGACCTGTCGAAGTTCTACCACTTGCAGCCTGGCGACCTGATCTTCACGGGTACGCCCGAAGGCGTGGGCGCGGTGAACCCAGGCGACCGGATCGATGGCTGCGTTGCCGGCGTTGGCGAGATCGTGCTGAACATTGGCCCCGCCGAGTGACATCGGCGTCAGCCGACGCCGCTCGCGCGGCACCGCTTTCAAAACAGGAGACAACAATGAAACCAGCAGCACAAGCCGGACTCGACACCCGGCACCTTCGCACGGTGATCTGGATCGTGGCCCTGGCCACGGTGGGATTGATCTTCGACGGCTATGACTTGGTCGTCTATGGCACCGTCGTGTCCACCTTCCTTCGTGATGGGTCGCAGATCGGATCGGTGACGCCGAGCATCGCCGGCGCGCTGGGCAGCTATGCGCTGATCGGCGTGCTCGTGGGCGCGCTGCTCGCGGGCAGCGTCGGCGACATCCTCGGCCGCCGCAAGGTGATGCTGTTCGCCTACGCCTGGTTTTCGATCGGCATGGGCATCACGGCGCTGTCGACGAGCACGACGCTGTTCGGCCTGATGCGCTTCGTCACCGGCCTGGGCGTAGGCGCACTGGTGGCCACGACTGGCGCGCTGGTTGCCGAGTACGCGCCCAAAGGCAAGAAGAACTTGTGCAACGCGATCGTCTACTCCGGCGTACCGCTGGGCAGCCTGCTCGCTGCGGGCCTGGCGATCCTGCTGTTGCCGATCATCGGCTGGCGCGGMATGTTCCTGATCGGCGCATTGCCGGTGATCACGCTGTTGCCGCTGGCGTACTTCAGGATGCCGGAGTCTGTTGCGTGGCTCGCCGCGCGCGGACGGTTCGACGAAGCACACGCGATCTCGTTGCGCACCGGCGTGGCCGTTCCCTCTCCGGAGCCCGCGGCGGTGATCCTGGCCCAGCCGGTGGCTGAGGACAAGGCCGGATTCGCCGGACTTTTCGGGTCCGGCTACCTCGTGCCGACGTTGATGCTCGGCTTGATGAGCGCGACGGGTCTGCTGCTCGTCTATTCGCTCAATACCTGGCTGCCCGAACTGATGCTGCGGGCCGGCTTCGATGCAAAGGGCTCGCTGTCGTTCCTGCTGGTGTTGAACGGTGGCGCGGTGGTGGGTGCGCTGCTGGGTTCGCGCGTCGCAGACCGGTTCGGACCGAAGATCGTCGTCGCGGCCTGCTTCGCCATCGGCGCTGCGGCGATTGCGCTTCTGACGCTCGAACTACCGCTCTCCGTTCGGCTGGCGGCCATCGCAGTCGTCGGTCTGGGCACGAGCGGAACGCAGACCCTGATCTACGGTTTCGTCGCGAACTACTACCGGACCAATGTACGCGGCGCAGGCGTGGCATGGTGCGCGGGATTCGGCCGGATGGGTGGCGTGGGGGGGCCGCTTCTGGGCGGCTTCCTCATCAGCGGTGGCTTTGCCTTGAACGCCATCTTCTACATCCTCGCGGGCTTGGCCATCCTCGGCGTGATGTTGACGCTGCTCGTCCCGATGGCGCGCAGCCAGCGCGAACCGTCGCAGCGACTCGTCGTGGTCCGCGGCACGCAATCAGCATCTTCGTCAACAGCGGCGGCATGAAGATGAGGAACACGCTCGCAGCGAGGTAGGCCTCGGCCAGCGGGAGCCACCTGGCCACGGGGAGAACGCGAGCCCCGGGCGCAGTCAGAGCCGCGGGCCGAGCCGTCGTTCGTCAACCGTTCGCGCGGGGCTTGGCTGCAGCGCGCTGGCGAAACGATCGATCCGCGAACGATGACGGTCTAGTGTCCGACAGCTTCATTGTCGAAGCGTGACAGATGCCAATCGCAGCGATGCGCGGGAGAACCATGTGAATCTACGTCATGTACTGATCATTTCTTCCGTCTACGAGAAGCTGATCGTGTGGGTCGTGCTGGCACTCATCGCGACTGCCGTGCTCTCCGCTGTCTACGTCATGCTGCCGAAGGCCCACGGCGCAGACCCTCTGCATCGAGCACTCGACGAGGCGCAGGCCGAGGACATCGAGCGCGTCGAGTACGCGGCGACTGGCCGCGACGACGAAGACCTGAAGGCGAAGTCTCACACCCAGGTCATCGACACCGCATTCGGTCCCACCGTCGTCCGCTAACCCACTGAGTGCTGCATCGTTGGGCGATTTACCAACTCGACAGCGCCTGGATAAGCCTTGCCTTGACGTCGGTGTTGGCGAAGCTAGCATCGATCGAAGTGCGTGCCAGCGCACGAAGGTCGTCATCCGACCAACCAAACGCCTTGCTGCACAAAGCGTATTCGCTCACCAGACTTGTTCCAAGCAAGACTGGATCATCGGTATTGATGGACACGGCGACGCCGGCACGGCGCAGGCGATCGATCGGGTGATCCTCGATGGAGGGGTAGACACCCAACTTCAGATTGGAAGTCGGACATATGCCCAGGGGTATCTGCCGATCGACCAGCAGTTCGACCAGCCCGGCGTCCTCGATCGCTCGCACGCCATGATCGATGCGATCGGCACCGAGCAGTTCGATGGCGTCCCGCACGCCCTCGGGGCCACTGGACTCGCCGGCATGCACGGTGCGGCGAATCCCTGCCGCACCTGCGCGGCGGAACGCCTCGGCGAAACGTGGGCCGGTGCGACCGGCTGCAGCCTCGTTGCCGTCGATCGAGAGCGCCACGACGCGCGGATGCCGCAGAGCCACGAGCGTGTCGACCAGTTCGGCCGCGGCGCCCGACGATTGTGTGCGCAACAGGCTGACACACAGGCCCACCGGCGGAAGCCCGTCTTGTTCTGCGGCGGAGAAGCCGGCATCGATGGCGTCGATCATGTCGGGCAGACGACCGTGCCACGCCCTCCAGTGAGTCGGGTTGACGATCACATCCGCGTAGCCTGCGCCGCAATCGGCGAGCCGCTTGCTGAAGCCGTAGCTCAGTTCGGCCAGCCGGTCGCGGGTCGACGCCAGGCCACAAGCCCAGTCGAGGAAATGCAGGAAGTCCGCCAAGCCTTCGAACTCGAACAAGCGTTCGAGAGGTCTGGGCATGGYCACGCCCGCCTGCGTGGCCCATTGCGCGAGAACGCTCGATTCGAAGCAGCCTTCGAGATGGGCATGGACTTCTGCCTTCGGCAGGGCTCGCAGTCTGTCGATATGAGGAGTCTTCGCGTTGGGCATTGAGGTACTCGGTTGTGCCTGCACCGTGAGGCGCCAATCACCAGTCTGGCGCATCCACAGCCCAACGTCATACGTCAGCGCGAATATCCAGTATGCAGCCGGCCAGCTTGGTCTCCCTAGCGGTCAATGACCGCTCGGCGATAGCCCCGTCGCGCAACACCGGCATACGACAGCGGCGTGGGGATCGGCGCTGCGACGGCCTCGATCGATGAAGAAGTTTCAGTGGTCATGCGGTCGATTAGAACTTGAAGCCGGTGGCCTCGTCACTGCGGCGACTGGGCCCGCAGCTCGGCGAACCTCCGGGCGAAGGCCGACGACCATTTGTTGAAGGCGTCCTGCGCGTAGCTCCAGCTGGTGAAGGAGCTGACGTAGCCGTTCATCCAGGCTTCTGCCGCCGTGGTGGCGCCCTTATCGAGGTCGGCCGCGTACTTGAGCCCGATCTGGGTATCGGCGCATTCGGCCAGCACCGCACCGGTCGCGCCGTCGCGGAACTGCGCCTCGAGCCCGGTCTTGCCCAGATACGGCGTCGAGCCGACCGGGCGCCCCGTGGCCGCGCCCGAACCCATCTCGGCGACGAAGCCGTAGGGCACCGCGGTGCCGGCCATGCTGGCCAGCGTGTTGGTCGGCACCAGCGAGGTCAGGGCCAGCCTGACGCGCAGCACGCCGGGGCCGGGGGCGTTGACCAGCTGCACCTCGGGCGACAGGTTCTTGACCAGCGCGCTGTGGAAGTAGTCGAGCAGGGTCTTGAGGTCGGTCGGATCGATCGGGCTCTGCTCGCTGGCCGGCGTGACGTAGACCTGGATGCGCTCGATCATCACCTTGTCGTAGCGTTTCCAGTCGATGCCGGCTTGCCGCCAGCAGAGGAAACCGCCGTTGGCGGCCTGGACCTTCAGCTTGCCGGGCTCCGTCAGGAAGCCGACGTTGGAGACCTTGGCCCTGTCGTCGGACGCGGTGATGCCTGCGTTGCCCGAGCCGGGCGCGGCGCAGCCGGAGACGAGGGCTGCTGCCAGCGCGAGGCAGGCGAGAGAGGACGGGGTGAACTTGCGCGGTTTCATGAAGTGTCCTGGAAAGGCCTGTCGGTCGTCATCAAGGCGCCGCCACAGCGGACGTCGCTATTGCCGACCGGGTTCTGCGCCAGCTTGGCGAGTTCCTCGGCGCTCATCTCGGCGCGTGCCGGCGGCAGCGAGCAGTGCCATGCCGACGGCAATGCCCAGGCGCGCGGCTGACGGTCGAAATCCGAATGGCATGTCTACTCGCTCAAAGTGCTTGCGCCTGCCTTGCGTTCGGCAGGCTGTTGGCCCACACGGGATCGGCTACCTGGGCGAGTGAGCCGCGTTTGAACAACGCCTTACGGCCGACCGGCCGCCGAGATCACGATCTCGACGCGGCGGTTCTTGGCCTTTCCCTGCGGCGTGTCGTTGCTCGCCACCGGACGCGCGTCGCCGAAGCCCTGCGCCGAGATCGAGTTTTGCGGCACGCCCTTCGAGCTGAGGAAGCGCGCCACGTTGTCAGCCCTTGCCGACGACAGCTCGAGGTTGGACGGGAAACGAGACCGAAGCTCCGGGCCGATCGGCACGTTGTCGGTGAACCCTTGAACGACGATCTGCTGGCCCTTCAGGTCGGCGAGCGTAGGCGCAATTTTGCCCAGCGTCTGTTCGCCCTTGGGGCTGAGCGTCCAGCCGCCTTCGGGGAAGAGGATCTCGTTGACCATCGTCACCTTGAGCTCGTTCTGCAGCTGCGTGATCTGGGCCTGGTCGCTGCTCAACTCGCCCGAGAGCTTCTGGTTGAGCGCCGCGTAGGTGTTGGCCTTCTGCACCTCGGTGTTGTAGGTCTGCTTGGTGACGCAGCCCGCCGCCACCACCGCGGCGCACAGCGCCAGGACGAATTTGGTTGATTTCATTGCCTTCTCCGCTTTTGTGGAATGAACACGATGGGATCCCGAGAACTGACGCGCTGTCAACGCCCGTGCGAGTATTCGCCTCTCCATGCCGGAAGGGAATACGACCAAGGTCCTATCTCGATACATCGAGGCGGCCGGGTTCGGCGCTCAGCGGTAGTCACTGCGCTGGATGCGATCGCTTCCTCGAGCGCTACCGACCGCCTGGCTAACGCGGAATGGCGCGGCGTCTGACTCGAGGGGGTGCGGAATCTTCAAGCATCAACTTCTTGCGCAGCGCCTCGTAGGCCTTCGAGTCGTCGCGCTTCAGTGCATCGATCTGGTATTCGAGCCGCTGCAGCCTGGGTTTGCGCGCGGCATCCTTGATCTCCTGGACGTCCTGAATGAGTTCCTCGAGGGCGACGATGCGGTCATCGTGCTTCACGTCTTCGGGTAGGCGATCCACGAGAAGCGACACCGCGTCGAGCAGCCGACCGATCTGGCGTCCATAGCTGTGCTCCTGCAACACCTTGCGCTCGACGTCTGGCGCCGACGAGTTCACATGGGTCACGCTGACGAGGCTGCCGACCGAAAATCCGGTGTTGATCGGCTGATTGAGCGACCGCGGCGCGAGCGTCGGCCAGGTCCAGTTCTGCGGCCAGGGCCACCAGCCATTGCTGGCTGATCGACCGCCCACCGCACCACCGTGATCTGTTGCCATGCCAACCTCTCTGCGCCCGTTGCTGGCGCGGGAGAATCGTAGCGTGCATGCGGCATCGCGACGACTGCACTTAAGGAATAGGGCCGGTGTGAAACTCGGCCTCACGGGCCGGCGCACCGAAAACTCTCAGCCTTGAGCGCATCTCCCGATACGAACTGTGGATAGTTCGGATAGCGACACATCGGTCTCGACGCGATCGTCCGGTAAGGCGGAACCGTGTCATTACGTACCTGGATCAGTGCGTCGTCCGCGTTCTTGTGCCCGTCGTCCATTCATCCAGCGTCGTCAGCAAGTCGGCGCTTGTCGGGACCGGAATGCCTGTGGTCAAGCTGCGGCAGTGCCACCGTGAGACGATGCCGGCGATACGTACAACCGCACAAAGCGTTCCACATTGCTCGGCCCCATGCGTGCAATCACGCTCTCGTAGTACTGGACGCCGGCCAACGGGCTCTGAGCCATGTCGCCCGTGTTCTCCCGAATGATCAGCCTTCCACCACGCCGGAGAAAGGCGCTCAGATCAGGGTCCGTCGCGTCCATCATCGCCGACACCTGCTGGATGCGCGCGCGGTAGGCAGCAGCCTCAAACTGGCGAGCGTCCAGGCTCGGGTCCCGCGCGATGACATTGCGTGCGTAGCTGACGCCGTACACCACCCCTCTGGCTTCCGTCGTGACCGAGTCGATGCCTGGGCTCTTGCCGTCGCTGACCCAGCGTTGGATCCCCTCGCCAGGCTGGATTTCGCCGCCGAACTGTCGGCCCGGATAGGTTGTCAGTCCGTTGGCCACTGCAAAAGGCAACACTGTCGGGGCATAAGCGCCGTTGAAAGTAGCGATCTGGGCATCGGACAGGCACGCATCGCCGGCATCGGTGCCGCCAGGACACATCTGCAAGTCTTGCTGAAACTGGTCGAGGTGGGCAGCGTGCAGCGCACTGCCGACGCGATTGGCATGACGCAATCGTCGGTGACTCAGACACTTGCCTACCTGGAGCGCCTGCTCGAGACCCAGCTGTTCGAGCGCCATGCCCGTGGGGTGAGGCCTACGCAGGCGTGCACGGACTCGCTACCCGTCGCTCGTCAGGTACTGCTGGGCATTTGCGAGGGCGCCGAGGTGGTCGCCGCGCGACGCAGCCTCGGCCGCAGCGCGGTGCGGCTCATTGCCTCGGTCTCGGCGACCCACGGCTTGCTCGTGGAAACCTCGCCCGCCTTCGGAGAGCGGCATCCCGACATCCAGGTGCATCTCGCTGAAGCGGAGGGTGGCGACCAACTGCTGGCTGTGGCCAGAGGCGAAGTCGATCTGGTGGCCTGCCGACGCCCGCCGGCAGTGCCTGAGGGGTGGGAATTCATGCCGCTGCTCGAGGACCGGTTCGCCGTCGTGTGCAAGGCAGACCATCCGCTGGCGCGCGCCGTACGTGTGAGCTGGAGCGATCTGGCCTCCGCGACCTGGTTGCTCGCCCCCGCGGGCACGGCCGTGCGCGAGCGCTTCGACGAGCTGACGCGCGGTTTCCCGAGCCAGCCGCGGACCCACACCCTCGTCACGCGCTCACCCACCATGCTGTGGTGGCTGCTGCGCCATGAGCGCGCGCTGGCATTCCTGCCGCTGAACTTCACCAAGCCGCTGATCGACGCCGGCGAAGTGCGTGAAATCAACATTCAGCCGGCCAATCCCATCGAGTCCCTGGGCCTGTTGCGACCTGTCGGTTGCGGCGTCGAAGCTGCCGAAACGCTGGGGACTTACCTGCAAGAGCACTTTGCTTCTGGCCGTCGCGAAGCGTAGGGTCCGAGCACCTGCGCATGTCGTACCATCGCTTCATGCGCCATCGCAGCGAGCACAGGCAGGACATCGAAAAGGGAGGTCCGACATGACTGACGGCCGGCTCGGAGCGGTGGAGCTCAGGCAGTTTGCCGAGGCCRCCGAGCGGGCATCGCCCGATCCGACTTGCGCCTGCCGATTGCACGCTGCGACGAGTTGGGAGAGCCTCACGGAGGAGCGCTGGCCGGCCATCCTCATGGAGCCATTGGGCACATTGCGAGATTCGTCGGTGGACGAGCCGACTTTCGAAGAATTCCATCCCCACGGGACGCGATACGACTCGAGCGACGCACCCATCGCCGTGCAGTTCTTTCCCTTCAATCGGTGTGACGTCTACCGCTGCCGAAGCTGCTCGATCATCGTGCTGAGGTACACCGAATACGGGGGCTACTACGTCGACCATCGGGTGCGCCGCATTGCATCGGCGAGCCAGGTGGTCCAAGGCCCGTAACGCAGCACGCGTCCCTTTTTCGATTCGCTGCCGGCTCAGCCGGCCACGAAGCCAGCCGCCTGGACCCCCGCCATGCATATGACCTCGTCCTCATCCCCCGTGCCCCCACTGGCACCGACCGCTCCGAGCACCTTGCCCTGGGCATCCTTGATGAGCACCGCCCCGGTCTGCGGCAGAAATCGCCCCGCCGAGGTAGCGGCCAGCGAGACGAAGAAGTTCGGGTTGCCCTTGGCCCGCTCGCCGAGCTGGCGGCTCGACACCCCCATGCCGACCGCGCCCCAGGCCTTGGCCTGGGCGACGTCGAAGCGGAACATGCTGGCGCCGTCCTCGCGCGCGAAGGCCTTGAGGTGGCCGGCGTCGTCGAGCACCGCGATGCCCATCGGCTGGTAGCCGGCTTGTTTCGAATGCGCGAGCGCGGCGGCGATGATCTGGTTGGCTTGTGCGAGGGTCAGTGAGCTCATGGTGATGATTGACAGTGAAAAGAGTCAGCCCGGGGTGGGCGACGGCATGAAGGCTTCGAAGCCGAAGCGGTTCATGCTGCCAAAGGCCGGCGCGGCCGGATGCTGCACGAAGCGCGTGCGGCAGTCCAGCACCGACGGCAGGTCGGAGGCCAGCGCACGCGCGAGTGCCGGCGCCACTTCTTCGGCGCGGGTGACAGTCTCGCCGAAGCAGCCGAAGCCGCGCGCGATGGCTGCGTAGTCCGTGCCTTCGAGGCCGGTCGCGAATTCGAATGCGAGCTGCGCCTTCTGGCCCTGGCGGATGATGCCCCAGGATGCGTTGTTGTGGATGATGCTGACCACCGGCAGCCCGGCGCGTCGGGCGGTGTCAAGCTCGTTCATCGTGAAGCCGAAGGAGCCGTCGCCGGTGATGTTGATCACCGGCTTGTCCGGCTGCTGCAACCGTAGCGACATCGCGTACGGCAGCCCGAAGCCCAGGTGGCTCATGCCGGGTTCGTGGAAGCGCGTACGCACTGCGTCGACCGGCGTGAAGTCATTGCTCCAGAAGGTGGTGTGGCCGCCGTCGAACACCGCCAGCGCGTCGGCCGGCAGCGCATCGGCGATGGCCTGCGCGAGCGCTGCCGGATGCATCGTCGGGTCGGTGGCGTCGCGCGCCATCGCGGCCAGGCCTTCCTCATAGCAGGCCCGGACCTCTCGGATCTCGGCCAGCCATCTGCGTGCCCGCGTGCCTTTCGGTGGCGCGGTCGCGAGTGCCGCCAGCAGGTCTTCCAGCGCCAGCCGTGCATCGGCCTGCATCGCGACTTCGTGCACCGCCGGATGGCCGAGCGCCGATGGGTCGCAGTTGATGCTGATGGTGCGATGGTGCCGGCGCGCGAAAGGCCCGCGCGCATCCCACATCCACGACGAGAAGCGGCAGCCGACGCTCAGCACCACGTCGGCCTGCTCGAAGGCGGCGCGGATCGCGTCGCCCGCGATCAGGCCGCCATGGCCAATGAAGTGCGGGCTGCTGCTGGCGACCACGCCCAGCGCCATCTGCGTCGGCACCACCGGTGCGCCGAGCAGCCCGGCGATGGCGCGTAGCGCGTCGACGGCGCCGCTCGCCACCACACCGCCACCGGCGACCACCAGCGGGCGCTGGGCGCCGCGCAGCAGGCTGGCCGCGAGCGCGACCGATTCGGCAGCGGGGCGCGGGCCGAGCACCGCGCGGTACCGCGCGGGCGGCAGCTCGAACTCGTCGTCCGGGTAATCGGTGACGGCCGACAGCACGTCCTGCGGAATGTCCAGGTGCACCGGCCCGGGCCGGCCCGACAGCGCCTCCCTGAAAGCGCGGCGGACCAGTTCCGGCAGGCGCCGTGGGTCGTGCACCACCGCGTTCCATTGGGTCAGCGGCGCGAAGACYGCCTTCGTGTCCAGGTCCATGAACATGCCGCTGTGGGGATAGGCCGCGGCGCGGTGCTGGTTGGTCGTGATCGCCAGCAGCGGCAGATTATTGTTGAGCGCCACGCCCATGCCGGACGCGAGGTTCAGGCCGCCGGGGCCCATCTCGCCGAGCGCGACCGCCATGCGGCCCGAGCCCGCGTGCACGGCGGCGGCCATCATCGGCGCGGTCGCTTCGTGGCGGACGCCGACGAAGCGCACCGCCTGCTGTTGCGACAGGGCGTGCATCAGCGGCGCGAGCTTGCCGCCCACGATGCCGAAGGCGAAGGGCACTTGCTCGATCGCCAGCAGGCGGACCAGTGCCTGGGCGGCAGTGAGTCGAGGCACGGTTCTCAATCCTCCGCGGTGAAGCCAGTGGCCCGCACGATCGGGGCCCATTTCTCGAAGCCGGCCTTGACGATCTGCGCGAACTCCTGGGGCGACTGGTGGATCGGCTGCAGGCCGTAGGTGGCCAGCGACGCCACGAAGTCAGGTGCCTGCAGCGCCTCGCCGACCAGGGCATTGAGGCGCAGCACGATCTCGGCCGGCGTGCGCGCCGGCAGGAACCAGCCGAGCCACTCCTGCACCGCGATGTCCTTGTAGCCCTGCTCGACCATCGTCGGCACCTCGGGCAGGAAGGGGGAGCGCTGCGCGCTGGTGATCGCCAGCGAGCGCAGCTTGCCGCTGCGCACATGCGGCATCACCTCGCCGACCACGTTGAAGCTCACCGGGACCTGGCCGCCCATGACGTCGTTGAGCAGCGGCGCGCCGCCGCGGTAGGGGATCGGTGTCATCTCGATGCCGGCCGCCTTCTGCAGCATCATGCCGGCGAAGTGCAGCGCCGAGCCCGCGGCCGGCACGCCATAAGTCGCCAGCTTGGGGTTGGCCCTGGCCCACGCCACGTAGTCGGCCACGGTCTTGATCTCGGCCGGCAGGCCGGGCCCGGCGGTGAACGAGAAGGCGTAGGTCACGGTCGAGCAGACCGGCGCGAAGTCGGTCAGCGGGTCGTAGTTGAGCTTCTTGTAGGTGTGCGGGTAGAGCGTCATCGGCGAACTCGGGATCTGCAAGATGGTCAGACCGTCGGGTGCCGCGCGCTTCACGTATTCGACCGCGATGCGCCCGCCGGCGCCGGTGCGGGCCTCGACCACCAGGCTGGTCGCATAGCGGCCGCGCAGGCGCTCGGCGACCGGCCGGGCCACGTTGTCGCCCATGCCGCCGGCGGGAAAGCCCGAAATGATGGCGGCGTTGCCGTTCAGTTGCGCCCAGGCCGTCCGCCCGAGCCATAGGCTGGCCAGGGCGGACAGTGTCGCGCCGCGATGCAGCAGTTCACGTCGGTTCCACACGCTCGTCTCCGGTTCGTCGGCGCTGGCGATCTTCGCCGGCGCTCTGTCGTTGATTGAACAGGGCCCAGCTTAGGGACATGGCGGGCTTGCCACCATGGACGAAAGTGAGGGGTTCTTGTAGATTTCCGGCCTCGACGCCGTAGTTCCATGCGACCCAGCAACCTCCTTGTCGTCCCGTTCCGCGAAGTGCGCCACTTCATGCCGGAGGACAGCCTGCATGTCGAGTCGATCCGCGTGCGGGCGCAGCAGCACCATTGGAGAATTCCGGCGCACCGGCACGAGGAGCTGCATCAGTTCCAGCTGCTGACCGAGGGCGCGATGGTCGGCACCCTGGACGGCGAGCGCCATGCGCTGCGGGCGCCGGCGGCGCTGATGGTCGCCCCCGGGGTGGTGCACGGCTTCGATTACGAGCCCGACAGCGTCGGTACCCAGGTGACGGTGCCGAGCCACACCCTGGCTTCCCTGTGCGAGCACTCCCCGGTCGTGGCCCAGCGGCTGGGGCAGACTTTGGTGCTCGACACCGTGAGCCTCGGCGGCCATGCCCCGGAATGCGCCGATCATTTCTCGAGGGTCGCCGAGGAGTTCCAGTCACAGCGCATCGGGCGTGCCGAGGCGCTTCGCTCGCAGGTCGTGCTGCTCGCCCTGTGGTTCCTGCGCCAGGACGCGGCGACAACCGGCATCGGCCGGCGCCAGGCCTTGCGCGACACCCTGGTGCAGCGTTACCGGGCGCTGGTCGAGCGGCACTTTCACGAGCATCGCCCGTTGGCGTTCTATGCCGAGGCGCTCGACGTCACGGCCGACCACCTGAGCCGCGTCTGCAGGGCCGTGGCCAGCACCAGCGCGCTAGCGCTGTTGCATGAGCGCGTGGTGCTCGAAGCCAAGCGCGCGCTCGTCCACACGCAGATGACGGTCTCCGAGGTGTCGCTGCACCTCGGCTTCGACGATGCGGCCTACTTCAGCCGCTTCTTCAAGTCCGAGGTCGGCTGCGCGCCGTCGGAATTCAGGCTGCGCATCGCATCGGGAGCACAGGCGGTTCCGGCCCGGCCCCCATCGTCCTGAGCGGATCTACCGACCTTCAGGCGCCTCCGCCGCATCGTGGTGCCAGCGCGGCAGCTTCGCGCCGCAGTCGCAGCAGAAGCGCGCGCTGGGCGCGTGGCCTTCGCTCAAGCACTCGTGGCAGGTGCGGGTGGTCGGCATGCGCATGCGGCGGGCGGTGAACTCGGCGCTCACGATGCCGGTCGGCACGGCGAGCGTGCCCCAGCCGATCAGCATCATTGCGGATGCGATCACCCGACCCAGGTCGGTGTGCGGCGTGATGTCGCCGAAGCCCACCGTCGTCATGGTCGTGATCGCCCAGTAGATGCCCACGGGGATGCTCGTGTAGCCGTGCGATGGCCCTTCGACCACATACATCAGCGTGCCCATGATCACGACCACCAGGAGCACGAAGCTCATGAAGACCAGGATCTTGCGGCGTGATGCGGCCAGCGCTTGTCCCAGGGCGCGGAACTCTTCGACGTAGGCGGTGAGCTTCAGGATCCGGAAAATGCGAAGCAGCCGCAGCACGCGGACGTCGATCAGCGCATGCAGGCCCGGCACGAAGAAGGCGAGATAGGTCGGCAGCACCGCCAGCAGGTCAATGACGCCGAGCAGGCTTCTCGCATAGCGGACCGGCCGGCGCACGCAGGCCAGGCGGCAGAGGTACTCGAGAGTGAAGGCGATCGTGAAGACCCATTCGAGCACGTCGAAGTGGGTCGCGAAGCGCTCGTGCACCGGGGCCATGCTGTCGAGCACCACCACCGCCACGCTGGCCAGGATGACCGCCATCAGGGCCAGGTCGAAGGCCCGCCCGGCGCGGGTGTCGGCCTCGAAGATCACGGTGTACATCTTGAGCCGCCATCCGGAATCGGGGCGGCCGTAGCGGCGGGAGTCCGGCTCGGCCGGCGAAGGGGTCGTCATGGGGCGGGATCGTATGCGATGCAGCTTGTTCCGACAGTGACGCCTGACGTCAACATCCTCGTTGCCGCATCGCGCAGCGATCATCCTCACCACCTGGCCGCCCAGACCTGGCTGGAGCAGGCCCTTGCCGACGCGAGTGAGGCGAGGCCCCTGAGGCTGCAGCCCATGGTGGTTGCGAGCTTCCTGCGTCTCGTCACGAACCCAAAGTCTTCCCGAATCCGACGCCGATGCTGGAAGCCCTGCGCTTCGTCGACGCGGTGCTGAAGGCGCCGGGCGTCGAGCGTGCGGCCCTGGACGCCGAGTGGCCCGCACTGCGCAAGCTGTGTGCCGACAAGGCGCTTGGCGCGAACGACATACCCGATGCCTGGCTGGCCGCCGCGGTCATCCATCAAGGCGAGCACTTGGTCAGCTTCGACGGCGACTTCAAGCGTCTTCTGTCGAGGGCGCAATTCACTCGGCTGCCTGCCTGATCCGACTTCTTTCGACTTGTTTCAGCCGCAAGCTGAGCCTGCGCAGCACCGCCGCGGATCGTGATCCTAGGGTGTAACAAGGTCATCGGCAGCGAACTCGGCATCGCGGTCGGCACCGTCAAGACCCGTGTCAAGGCGATCCTCCAGAAACTGGGGGCGCCGGGCACATCGGCTGCGCGTCTGTATTTCCTGCAGCCGGCGGCTCACAATGGGACTTGGCCTGAAGCCCGAGGAACCATTCCCATGACCACTTCCAAAGTCCCTTCCGAGGACGATCCCGCGCAGTTGCCGGTCGAGCCAGAGTTCCCGACCGACGCCGACCCCACTAATCCCCATTCGGATGAAGGGACTCCGGGTGCCGACGAGAACGCGGCCGGCTTCGTGAAGGAAAAACTCTAATGAGATACATGCCCCCCGGCCGGCGCGGGGTGCCGATCCTGAAGAAAATGGCGGGTTCGTAATCCGCCGCTGAGCGGTTTCGCTAGGAGCGATGGTGACCTGGTCCAACTGGCTCGCCTTTTGCGGTGTCTCGCTTTTCATGGCTTTCACGCCCGGCCCAGCCGTGCTGCTGGCGGTCTCGAACTCGGTGTCGGTCGGCGCGCGTCGCGCCATGTGGGGCTCGCTCGGCAATGCAGTCGGCGTGTTCCTGGTGTCGGCCGTTGCGATGGCCGGCCTGGGCGTGCTGCTGAGCAGTTCGGCGACCGCCTTCATGGTGCTCAAGCTGGCGGGCGCCGGCTACCTCGTCTACCTCGGCATCAGGCAATGGCGCAGCGGCGCCAACGCCTTCGCCGATACACGCGCCTCTGCCGGGGCCTCCGCGCCGCCGGCCACGCTCAGGCTGTTCGGCCACGGCCTGACGGTGGCCATGACCAACCCGAAGAGCATCCTGTTCTTCTCTGCGCTGTTCCCGCAGTTCCTGACGCAGGGCGCGCCGGCGGCCGAGCAGTTCTTCGTGCTGACGGCGACCTTTGCGATCTTCACGCTGCTGTCGCATGCCTTCTACGTGCTGCTGGCGCGCGGCATGAAGCGCAGCTTCTCCGACCTGCGCCGCGTCCGGCTGTTCAATCGAATCTCGGGCGCGGCCTTCGTGCTGCTCGGGCTGGGCATGCTGCGCCTGCGCAATCGACTCGGCTGAGTCAGTTTCCCAATGCGAGACGCAATCGGCAGGCTGGTGACGGCCTCGCGTCGCCGGTCCGTCAAGGCGCCTGGTCTGCGTCCGGTTCGGTGCGCGAATCGATCCTGAGTTGCAGCAAGGCCAGGTCCAGCCACCTTCCGAACTTGGTGCCGACCTCGGGAAGAAGTCCGACTTCCTCGAAGCCCAGCTTCTTGTGCAGTTCGATGGAGCCCGCGTTGCCGGCCTCGATGGCGGCGACCATCACATGCTTGCGGATGCCGCGTGCGCGCTCGATCAAAGCGACCATGAGCGTCTTGCCGATGCCCCTGCCGCGGCGGTCCTGGCGCACGTAGACCGAATGCTCCACCGTGTGCCGGTAGCCGTCGAAGGCGCGCCAGTCGCCGAACGATGCATAGCCGGCCACTGTACCCTCGGCATCGATCGCCACCAGCACCGGATAGCCGGCCCGCTGACGTTCGGCGAGCCACGCGGCCCGGTTCGCCGCATCGACGGTTTTGTCGTTCCAGATCGCGGTGGTGTGGACCACTGCGTCGTTGTAGATGGCGACGATGCCGTCGATGTCGGCGGCGTCTGCGTCACGTACCTGCATGGTGATGATCTCCGGGTCGAATTCGATGCGATGGTACTGGCCAGGATGCCGTCGCGACTGGTCTATTCTCGCGGGACAACAAGAGACACTTCCGGCTTCGGCCGACCGGCATGAAATCAGATCGCATCCACCAGCCCGACTCCCGCCACGCCGTGATGCGGCTCGCCGTCACGCTGCTGCTCATGGCGGTGGGCAGCAGCGGCATGTACGCCGTGTCGGTGGTGCTGCCGGCCGTGCAAGCCGACTTCGGCATCGCGCGCGCCGATGCGTCCTTGTCCTATACCGTGCTGATGGTCGGCTTCGGAGTCGGCGGCATGCTGATGGGACACCTGGCCGACCGCTTCGGCGTGATGTGGCCGCTGCTTCTGGGTGCCCTGAGCCTGGGCCTCGGCTACATCGCCTGCGGCCTGGCCCCGGGTGTCGCGAGCTTCATGCTCGCGCAGGCGGTGCTGGTGGGGCTGCTGGGCAGCGGCGCCGCCTTTGCGCCGCTGGTGGCCGACACCTCACTCTGGTTCGTGCGGCATCGCGGCATCGCCGTGGCCATCTGCGCGAGCGGCAACTACCTGGCTGGCGCGATCTGGCCGCCGATCGTGCAGCACTTCGTCGAGTCCGTCGGCTGGCGCCAGACCTATTTCGGAATGGGCATCTTCTGCGGCCTGAGCATGGCGGCGCTGGCGCTCTTCATGCGCGCGCGGCCGCCGGCCCTCGCAGCGGAGGCGCCCGCCGCGGGGAAGCCGGCCGCCGCCGTCGTCGGTGCCTCGATGCGGCCCTTCGGGCTCAGCCTGGGCATGGCGCAGGGGCTGCTGTGCGTGGCCGGCACGGCATGCTGCGTGGCGATGGCGATGCCGCAAGTCCACATCGTCGCCTACTGCACCGATCTCGGCTACGGCGCGGCGCGGGGCGCGCAGATGCTGTCGCTGATGCTCGGATTCGGCATCGTCAGCCGGCTGGTCTCGGGCTTTGTCTGCGACCGCATCGGCGGGCTGCGCACGCTGCTGCTGGGATCGGCGCTCCAGTGCGTGGCGCTGTTCCTGTTCCTGCCCTTCGACGGCCTGGTGCCGCTGTTCGTGGTGTCGGCGATGTTCGGCCTGTTCCAGGGCGGCATCGTGCCGTCCTACGCGATCGTCGTGCGCGAGCACTTTCCGCCGGCCGAGGCCGGTGCGCGCGTCGGCACGGTGCTGATGTGCACGCTGCTCGGCATGGCGCTCGGCGGCTGGATGTCCGGTAAGGTCTTCGACCTCACCGGCAGCTACCATGCCGCCTTCGTCAACGGCATTGCCTGGAACCTGCTCAACATGTCGATCGCGGTGTTCCTGTTGGTGCGTGTGCGGCGGCGGCGGCGCATGGCGATGGCGGGCGCGGGTGGCGCCGTCGTCCGGGCGGGCCGGTAGGTGCCGGCGCCCACGGCTTGTCTTTCCGGCCAACCCAAGGCAGAGTCGCTGTGTCAGGCAGCTGCATCGTTCATTTTCCGGAGCAACTCCATGTCGTCCACCCCCATCGCGATCTGGCACCAACTCGTCAAGGAGCGCAACGTGCGAGGGCTCGACACGCTGCTGGCAGAAGATGCGATCTTCCATTCCCCGGTGGTCCACACGCCTCAAGTCGGGAAAGCCATCACGAAGACCTACCTCGCTGCCGCGTTCCAGGTCTTCTTCAATCCGACTTTTCGCTATGTCCGGGAGCTGACTGGCGATCGGGACGCGGTCCTCGAGTTCGAACTCGAACTGGAGGGCATCCGCGTCAACGGGGTCGACATGATCAAGTGGAACGACGAGGGCAAGATCACCGAGTTCAAGGTGATGCTTCGTCCTCTGAAGGCGGTCAACCTGATCCACCAGAAGATGGCGGCCATGCTTCAGGCGAACCAGTAGCCGTCTTGTCGCAGCAATCAGGCCTACGAAATTCCGATCCAACCCTGTTCGTCCGACGATTCCGAAGGAGAAAGCGATCATGAAGCCCGAGCCCTTTGCCGTGACACCGGAGTCCTATGCCCCCGCGTTGGACGTGGTGGGAGAGAAGATCACCGTGCTGGCATCCCATGCGGCAACGCAGGGCTATGAGATCTTCCTCCAGCGGGGCGACGAAGGCACTGGACCGCCGCCGCACAGTCACGACTGGGACGAGTCCTTCTACGTCGTGAAGGGCGTGGTCCACATCAGCTACGGCGACCAGCAGGCCACGGCGACGGCCGGGACGCTCGTGCATTTGCCCGCGGGCACCGTCCACAATTTTCGCTTTGGCGTCGGCGGTGGCGAGATGGTCTCGGTCACCGGCCAGACCGGCCAGGCCACGCGTCTTTTCACGACGATCGACGCAGAGGTTCCGCCGGGGGCGCCGGACATCCCAAAATTGATGGCGGCAGCGGAAAGATGCGGCGTCACCATCGCCGTCTATCCCAGGCTGGAAACTTGATCCAGGTCAAACGTGGATCGAAGCGCGCTCCTACGATCCATTCCTTCTGGTTTCGGCGGCAAGGGGGTTTGAATRAATGCTCCTGATCGCGGTCAATTGCAGGACTTCGCGTATCGAGGCTGGACGTTCAGGTGCGCGGCGCGCCCCGACGGAAACGGGATGTTTCTGCCGGTGGTCRTGTGCATCGGCACGGCGCCTGGGCGACAGACGGAATTGCCGCGCGACACCGAGGCCTACGCGACAGCGGCGGAAGCACTGCGCCACGGCGAGCAGCAGGCGATCCGTTGGGTCCAGGAACACGAGGACACGCGTGGCCTGGAGTGAGCAGAAGCGAGCGACGCATTGATTCGGAGGTAAGCACATGCCTGATGATCTTGGCAATTTCAAACCACTGGATCCCGGTCGGATCCTCGAGGACGATCCCGTGGAGTTTCAGTACTGGTGCAAGGAGCTTCGATGCTCCGAGGCCAAGCTGCGGGACGTCATTTTCAAGGTCGGCAATCACGTTGCCGCGGTGCGCGAACATCTGGCGTCGAACGCCGATTGATCCGCATCTAGCGCCGAGGCCTGGCGGAGGCCTGGCGTGAGGCGTCCCGCAGGGGACATCCCACGAGGCGGTGCTTCTTCGGGCAATCCGGCCTGCACGCGGCCCGCCTCAATTTCAACGAGATGGAGACACACATGCCTACCTTTATGACCAACTTCAGCTACAACACCGACGGCTGGCAGAAGCTCGCCAAGAATCCTGAGGACCGCAGCGTTCCGGTGAAGGCGCTGCTGGAAAAGCTGGGCGGGAAGCTGCTCAGCATGTACTACATGGCGGGCGACTACGACGGCTTCATCATCTACGAGGCGCCCGATGCCAAGGTGGCCGCCACGGCCATCATCGCCGTCGAGCTCGCCGGCCATATTCGCCTGCTCAAGACCTCGCAGCTCTACACCGTCGCCGAGACCGTGGAGATGATGGGCAAGGCAGGTCAACTGGCCTATCCCGCACCCAAGGGCTGATAGCCGGGGTCAGGGCTCGAGACCCCGCAAGGCCAGTCCGAGGAGCGCCAGCAGGCTGAAGCCGGCACCGGCGTAGAAGGTGACGGGCGCCCCGAGTCGATCCCACAGCAGTCCGGCCAGGACGCTGGCGACCAGCATGGCCACGCCGGCCACGAGGTTGAAGAATCCGTAGGCGGTGCCGCGCAGGTCTTCGGGCGCGGTGTCTGCGACCATTGTGGCCAACAGGCCCTGCGTGAGGCCCATGTGGATGCCCCACAAGGTGACTCCGACCAGGACACCGCCCCAATGACTGCCCAAGGCAAGGACCAGATCGGCGGCGATCAGGACGGCGAGTCCGAGGGCCAGCAGCCGGGTGTGGCTCATGCGATCGGAGAGTTTTCCGAACGGATAGGCCGACAGCGCATAGACCAAGTTCATGGCCACCATCACGAGCGGCACCAGGGCGATCGGAATGCCGCCTTGCTGCGCGCGCAGCACCAGGAAAGCCTCGCTGAACCTGGCCAACGCGAACACAGCACCGATGCCCACCACCCACCAGTAGGCCCGGCCAAGCCGCACCAAGCTTTCGCGACGGATCGGATGGGTCGGGGTCCCGGCCCGATGCCGGTCCGGCTCTCGCAGACCGAAGATCAGTAGGGCGACGGCGAGCACGCCGGGGATCACCGCGACCCAGAAGACCGCCCGGAAATCGTCGGCCCACAGCAGCATCAGGCCCACGGCCAGCAAGGGACCCAGGAAGGCGCCGACGGTATCGAGCGACTGGCGCAGGCCGAAGGCTGCGCCGCGCAGCTGCGGCGGCGCCAGGTCGGCCACCAGGGCATCCCGAGGCGCGCCGCGGATTCCCTTGCCGACACGATCCAGAAGCCGGGCCGTCAGCACGATGCCGATCGAAGGGGCCAGGGCGAACAGCGGTTTCGTGAGCGCGCCCAGCGCGTAGCCAAGCACGGCCAGGCCCTTGCGCCTGCCCAGATAGTCGCTCAGGGCCCCGGAGAAGATCTTGACGATCAGCGCCGTGGCTTCCGCGAGGCCCTCGATCAGGCCGACCGCCAACGCACTCGCGCCCAGGGTGGTCAGCATGAACATCGGCAGCAGGCTGTGGATCATTTCCGAGGAGATGTCCATCAACATGCTGACGAAGCCGAGCAACCAGATGCCCGCCGGCAGTCGACGCAGCGTGGCGCTGCCGGATTCGGTGCTCACATGCTTCCTTTTTGCTCCGRCCACCCGGCCGCGAGAGGGCCATTGTTTCTGACTGACGAACACTGCAGTTCTTYTCGTGTCGTTTTTGCCCGGTCGATTGGGTCCAAACTATCGCCTTAGCGAGGCAACAATGAACACGACATGGAACTTCATCTTGGCCGGCGCCATCACCCTGGCGTCCTCGGCGGTCATCGTCAGCGGTGAGGCTGCAAAGGGTGAATTGCGCCTTGTCGAGGCAGCCACGACGGTCGGCGCCAGCGCCGAGGCCTTCGTCCTGCTGACCGGAGGCACGGCCTCGGTCGCCTCCGCTCAATAGAACACGGTCCGTTCGCTCCACAATGCATGCCGGCAGGCGGCCGGTACAAGGGTGCCTTTCCCGCGGCACCGCGGCCGCTGCCTCGCAAAGATGGAGGAGTGAACATGGCCGACGCATGGCTGCCAAGAGAAGAGTACATCGCACTGCGCAAGGAAGTGCAGGGCGCGACGGCGGAACTGGCACGCCTCGAACTGGCCTGCGTGCTGGCAGTGGCGGCCATCTTCGCCTGGCTGGTCAGGGGCGCGGGCGATTTCGTCGGCTACCAGGGGCTGGTCTGGGTGGTACCGATTCTTGTCCCGGCCTATGGTGGCCTGAAGGCCTGGGCCGTCCATGCCCGCCTGGCCCGTCTCCGAAGCTACCTGACGAAGCTGGAAGCCTCCGCCTCGCCCGGGGAGGAGCGGTGGCTGGGCCAACTGGCGCGGACCGGGTCCAGGGCCCGCGGCACGGTGGCGCTCGCCGCCTGGGTCTTCCTGCTGGTGTTCACGCTGGCCGGCAGCGCGCTCGGTTTCATGGATTTCCGCGAGCAATGCCCCGGACCGCTGCACAACGCGTGCGTGCAGGACGTCGATTCGGAAGAGTCCACCCAGGGCGCCTAGGCGTTCATTTCGAAGAAGCAGCGACCGAATGCTCCAGTTCGGCGGCGGCGAGAACTGCTCTTGCGTTGTCGCGAAGCGCCAGCAGCGGGCCGCTCAGATCCCTTCCCGTGCCATCGATGTCGTCCGCGGTCGTCACGCTGGCATTGAGCACGTAGATAGGGCGCGCCGGGATCACCAGCGGTGTCGCCACGGCAACGACCTCCGGCTGCCAGGCTGCCACGCAGTAGCCTTGCTGCTCGACCTCCTGCATCGCGGTCCTGATCTCCTCGTGCAGCCGGCGCCACTCGCCTCCCCGTCTCGACTGAAATTGCCCGAGCAGAGCCAGGCGCTCCGCTTCCGGCGCGACCGCCAGGTAGGCGCGCCCGAGTGACGTGAGCTCCATGGGAACGCGCTGGCCCGCCACGACATGGCGCAGCGCGACCTTCCGGTTGTATCGAACCGATTCCAGGTAGACCATTTCGTCACGATCCGCGACGGCCAACCCGACGTTGATGCGCATCTTCTCGGCCAGCGCGCGCATCAGCGGAGCGAGGGCGTTGAGCACGGGGGAGCCTGCGCGCATCGCGTGGCCCAGGCTCAGGACAGGGGCCGCAAGGCGATACGCCCGTTGGCTTCGGTCGTGCTCGAGCAGGCCGGTGTCGACCAGGGTCTGGGTGAGCCGGCTGACGGTCGCGCGCGAGAGTCCGGTTCGCTCGGCGATCTCGCCATTCCCCAACAGGTCGGCGCCCGGCCGGAAGGCCCTCAGGATCTCCACGCCTCGAACCAGCGATCTGTTCAGCAACGGATCCTCGTGGTGGTGGCGCCGCTGAACAGGTTCGGAAGGCATGGGGTTGCGATGGCGGTACGGTCGATGTGAGCCTATCAGTTATTTCCACTGGATGGAAATAGGGGGCTGCCCAGCGGGGGTTGTATCCCTAAGCTCGGCTTGTCGTCGAGAAGAGCAGAACGCCGCTTCGACCCGCTTTCCTTTTCCTGCAAGCCCGGAGACAAATCCATGCAATCCATCCAGACCCTGGCGCGTGCCGGATCGGCCGTCCTCCTCGCCCTCGCTTGCGCGGCCGGCGGCATCTTCGCGACGCCCGCGATCGCCGCGTTTCCGGACAAGCCGATCAAGATCGTCGTCCCCTTCGCACCGGGCGGCGGCACCGACCTGGTGGCCAGGACCATGGGCATCGCCATGAGTCAAGAGCTCGGCCAACCGGTCATCATCGACAACAAGCCCGGCGCCGGCACGATCATCGGAACGGAAGCGGTGGCCAAGAGTCCGCCGGATGGCTATACGCTGGTGATGGCCACCGTCGCACACGTGGTCAACCCGAGCATTCAAGGCAAGCTGCCCTACAAACACGAGAAGGCGTTTGCGCCGGTCATGCTGGTCGGGGTTTCGCCGAACGTGCTCCTGGTGCGCGCCGACAGCCCCCTCAAGTCGGTCAAGGACGTGATCGATGCGGCGAAGGCCGCTCCGGGCAAGTTGTCGTTTGCGTCGCAGGGGGCCGGCACGTCGGCGCACCTGGCCGGCGAACTCTTCAAGAACCTCACGAAGACAGACATCACCCATATCCCCTACAAGGGTGCCGGGCCGGCGATCACGGACGTGCTGGGCGGCCAGGTCGACACGATGTTCGCGACGGCGGCCGCGGTCGGCACCTTCATCGACAGCGGCAAGCTGCGCGCGCTGGCCGTCACCACCGCCACGCGATCGCCCAGTCCCGCGCTGGCCAACGTGCCCACGATCGCCGAAGCCGGCGTGCCGGGCTACGTCGCCGATAGCTGGTACGGCCTGTACGTGCCCGCAGGCACGCCGCCCGACGTCATTGGCGCCTGAACGCCGCGGCCAGGAAGGCCGTTCGGACGGAGTCCTTCCGCAAGCGCGTGGAAGGCGAGGGCCTGGTCATCGACGGTGGCTCGCCGCAGGACTTCGACAGATATGCCAAGGGCGAGGAAGCGCGCTGGCGCAAGGTCGTCAAGGAAAACCACATTACCACCGATTGAACGGAGACCCTCGAAATGACTTGCGGACTGATTGAACTGAGCGTGCACGACGGCGTCGCCACGCTGCTGCTGAACCGACCCGACAAGCGCAACGCGATGAGCGACGACATGCGCACCGAATTCATTGCCGCGCTCGAACGCGTCACGGCCGACAAGGCGATCCGTGCGCTGGTCCTGACCGGCAGCGGCAAGGGCTTCTGCGCCGGCGGCGACGTCGCCGGCATGGAACGGCGCATGAGCGCACCGGCCGGCGAGATTGCCTTCAACGGCTGGCATCGCCAGCAGCGCGTGCACTATGCGCAGTCCTTGCTGCACACCCTGCCGAAGCCGACCATTGCCGCGGTCAATGGCGCCGCCTCGGGACTGGGTGCCGACACCGCGCTGGCCTGCGACTTCATCATCGCCAGCGACGCGGCAAGCTTCAGCTGGTCCTACATCCATCGCGGCATCGTGCCGGACGGTGGCGGCATGTACTTCCTGCCACGCCGTGTCGGGCTCGCCATGGCCAAGGAGCTGATCTTCACGGGGCGCAAGGTGGAGGCCGACGAGGCGCTGCGACTGGGCATCATCGACCGCATGGCGCCCGCTGAAAGCCTCGTGGCCGACGCCCGCGCGTGGGCCGTCGAGCTCAGCAAAGGGTCGGCCACCGCCTTGGCGCTGGCCAAGACCATCCTCAACCAGAGCTTCGAGCTGCCGGCCGAGCAGGTGTTCGCACAGGGCAGCCAGGCCCAAGGCATCTGCTACACGAGCAGCGAGCATCGCGAGTCGGTGATGGCCTTCCTGGCGAAGAGCGCAGACCCAGGCGCAGCGCGCGCGGGCCGGGAGTGACGACCATGGACGCCATTTCACGCCTCATCAAGCCGCGCAGCGTGGCGGTCATCGGCGCCTCGGCCGATGCGGGCAAGACCGCTGGCCGCCCGGTTGCCTACCTGCGCAAGCATGGGTTCGGCGGCGACATCTATCCGGTCAATCCGCGCGCGGACAGCATCGGCGGCCTGCGCTGCTACGCCGACATCGCCTCGCTTCCATCGGTGCCGGATGTGGGCATCGTCCTGCTCGGTGCCGAGCGCGCCCATCTGGCCGTGCAGGAACTTGCCGCGCGAGGCACCGCCGCGGCCATCGTGCTGGCCAGCGGCTATACCGAGACCGGCGAGGAGGGTGCGCGTCGCCAGGCGCAGCTCGTCGAGGCGGCAGGGCGGATGCGGCTTCTCGGCCCCAACACCATCGGTCTGGTCAATTTGACGGATCGCATCGTGCTTTCGGCCAGCGGTGCGCTGGAGATGGAGCACTTCCCGGTCGGCTCGATCGGCGTGGTGTCGCAAAGCGGCGGCATCCTCGGCGCGCTGCTCTCGCGCGCGGCGTCGCGCGGCATCGGGCTGTCGAAGCTGATCTCGACCAGCAACGAAGTCGATCTCGAACTGGCAGATTTCATCGACCATCTGGTCGACGACGAGGCGACCAAAGTCATTGCCCTCTATGTCGAAAGCGTGCGCAATCCCGAGAAGTTCCGTGCGGCCGCGCTGAAGGCGGCGCGCGCCGGAAAGCCCGTGGTGGCGTTCAAGATCGGGCGCTCCGAAGCGGGCGCCAAGGCGGCCGTGTCGCACACCGGCGCATTGGCCGGGGCCGACCGCATGTACGACGCATTGTTCAAGCAGGTGGGTGTGATCCGCGCCCAGACCTTCGGCGACCTGCTCGACATTCCTGCGGCACTCTCGACCGGCCGCGTGCTGCGCGGCAACCGTGTCGCCATCCTCACGTCGACGGGCGGTGCCGGGRCGCTGGTGTCCGACAGCCTGGGTGTGTCCGGTTTCGACACGCCCCCGCCCGACGCCGAGACCGCCGCGCGCCTGCGCGCCCTGCAGACCGGCGACCACGCGGCCCTCGACCGCAATCCGATCGACGTGACCTTGGCCGGACTCAAGCCCGACCTGCTGCGCGGCGCCATCCGCGCACTGCTCGACAGCCCGAGCTATGACGCGCTGGCGATCATCGTCGGTTCGTCGGGTCTTGCAATGCCCGAACTGATGGCCGGCGCCATCGAGGATTGCCTGCCCGGCACCGACAAGCCCGTCATCGCCTATGTCAGTCCGCATGCGCCGGAGGTCACGGCGCTGCTGACCCAGCGCGGCGTGCCGGCCTTCCCGGCGGCCGAGAGCTGCACCGTGGCATTGGCCGGAATGCTGGAGACCACCCGGTGGCGAGCCCATGAGGCCTCGGCGCTGGGCGCCCCGGTGTCGATCTCAGACCTGCCGGCCAGATCGCTCGACGAGGCCCAGGCGAAGCAGTTGTTCGCACGCTTCGGTGTTCCCTGCGCCGGGGAAAGGGTCGTCGGTACGCCTGGGGAGGCCGAAGACGCCGCGCATGCGCTGGGCGGCCGCGTGGTGCTCAAGGTGCTCTCGGGAGTGATCACGCACAAGAGCGACGTCGGCGGTGTCGCCGTCGACCTCGGGCCCGATCGGGTGGGTGCGCCCCTCACGGCCATGAAAGCCGAAGTGGAAGCCAGGACCGGCATCGTTCCCGAGCGCTTCCTGGTCCAGGAGATGGTTTCCGGTGGCACGGAACTCATCCTGGGCATGCACCGCGATGCGCTGGGCACTGCCATCCTGCTGGGCATGGGCGGTGTTACGGCCGAACTGTTCAAGGACACCACGCTGCGCCTGCTCCCGGCGGCGGGGGGGCTGAGCCGCGAGGAGGCCCTCGAGATGGTGCACTCCCTCAAGACCTGGCCGCTGCTCGACGGCTTCCGCGGCCGCCCCAAGGCCGACGTCG
>NZ_JBFUIU010000024.1:0-30181 GCF_056401695.1 Variovorax sp. P4_D9 | reverse complement strand
CTTCGACACCCTGAGCGCCCCCATCGAGCGCATCCATCGTGCGCTAATGAACGAGTTCGACCCCCACGCCGTCTTCGATCGCGAACGGCTCCTTCCCGCCCAACCCGCGCACTGAAGCTCCGCATGCAAACCGAACTCGCTCCCGAATTCAAGGGCACCGCCGACGGCCGCGAGGCCGAGGCGATCCTGCGCAAGTGCGTGCACTGCGGCTTCTGCACCGCCACCTGCCCGACCTACCAGCTGCTCGGCGACGAGCTCGACGGTCCGCGCGGGCGCATCTACCTGATCAAGCAGGTGCTCGAAGGCAAGACGCCGACCCGCAGCACGCAGCTGCACCTCGACCGCTGCCTGACCTGCCGCAACTGCGAGAGCACCTGCCCGAGCGGCGTGCAGTACGGCTACCTGGTCGACATCGGCCGCAAGATCGTCGACCAGAAGGTGCCGCGTCCGGCGCTCGAAAGTGCCGTGCGCTGGACCCTCAAGGAAGCGCTGCCGTCGCCGCTGTTCGCCCCCGCGATGAAGCTGGGCCAGGCGGTGCGCGGCCTGCTGCCGGCCGGGCTCAAGGCCAAGGTGCCGGCGCCGCGGCCGGCGGGCGCGTGGCCGACCCGCTCGCACGCCCGCAAGATGCTGATGCTGGCCGGCTGCGTGCAGCCGTCGATGGCGCCCAACATCAACAGCGCGACCGCCCGCGTGCTCGACGCCGCCGGCATCGAGGCCGTGATCGCGAAGAACGCCGGCTGCTGCGGCGCGGTCAAGTTCCACCTCAACGACCAGGACGGCGCCAAGGCGCAGATGCGCGCCAACATCGACGCCTGGTGGCCGCAGGTCGAGGGCGACGCCGTCGAGGCGATCGTCATGAACGCCTCGGGCTGCGGCGTCACGGTGCGCGAGTACGGCCACATCCTGAGGGACGACCTGGCCTACGCGGCCAAGGCCGCGCGCATCAGCGCCCTGACCCGCGACCTGAGCGAGTTGCTGCCCGAGCTGGTGCCGGCATTGAAGGGGCGCGTGAACGCGCCGGCCGGCGTGCTGGCCTACCACCCGCCGTGCACGCTGCAGCACGGCCAGAAGCTGCGCGGCGGCGTCGAGGTCAACCTGCGCGCGCTCGGCTTCGACATCCAGGTGGCGGGCAGCGAGTCGCACCTGTGCTGCGGCTCGGCCGGCACCTATTCGGTACTGCAGCCCGAGCTGGCCTACCCGCTGCGCGACCGCAAGCTGGGTCACCTGAACCAGCTGCAGCCCACGGCCATCGTGTCGGCCAACATCGGCTGCATCACGCACCTGCAAAGCGGCACCCAGACGCCCGTGCGGCACTGGGTCGAGCTGCTGGACGCCGCGCTGGCGGCCGAATCGGCGGCCTGATCGCACAGGCGCAAGGGGTCTGGTCCGACCCCCGGCGCGACGGCGGCGCGCGAGGATGCCGGGGTGTTCCCCCACGGGAGATTCCTGATGCGTGCCTCTGTCCGAACCCTGCTGCGCGGCGCGACCCTCTGCGTCTGTGCCGCCGCCCCCTGGGCCGCCCAGGCCCAGATCACCACGATGCCGCCAATGAAAGTCCAGGATACCGGCCGCTACGTCTGCGGCGGCATCGGTGCCGAGGAATCCACCGCCCTGCGCGCGGCCATGAAGGACCACCCGCTGTCGCTTCTGTTCGCCCGCGCCGGCGGCGACTACCTGGCCGATGTCGACGTCATGGTGAAGGATGCGAAGGGCGGCATCGCGCTGGCGATGCGCGCCAGCGGCCCGATCTGCCTGATCGACCTGCCGGCCGGCCGCTACACGGTCGAAGCCGCCAGCGAGGGCGTCACCAAGACCGAGGTCGTGACGCTGGGCAGCGGCTCCAAGACCGCCGACTTCAGATTCTGATCAGGCGGCGAGCGCGGCCTCGATGTCGCCGGCGATCGACTCGGGCTTGTCGACCGGCGCATAGCGCTTCAGCACCCGCCCGTCCTTGCCGACCAGGAACTTGGTGAAGTTCCATTTGATCGCGGTGCTGCCGAGCAGCCCCGGCGCCTCCTTGACCAGCCACTTGTAGAGCGGCGCCGCGTCGCTGCCGTTGACGTCGATCTTTTCCATCATCGGAAAGCTGACGCCGTAGTTCTCGGTGCAGAAGGCGCTGATCTCGACGTTGCTGCCCGGGTCCTGGCTCATGAACTGGTTCGACGGGAAACCCAGCACCGTGAGGCCCCGGTCCGCGTACTTCTTGTACAGCGCCTCCAGCCCCTCGAACTGCGGCGTGAAGCCGCACTTGCTGGCCGTGTTGACGATCAGCAGCACCTTGCCGCGGAAGTCTGAAAGCGGGGCCGGCCGGCCGTCGATGCGGCGGGCTTCGAAATCGTAGATGCTGGTCATGGCATGTCCTTGGCGGAAACCGATCGCCTATCATCGCCCCCCGCCGGCGCGCGCGCAAACGACGACCACACCGCCGCCGTCACGATCAGCGCGCCGCCGATCCAGATCCGCGCCTCCATCGTGGCGGCGCCGAGCGCCACCGAGGAGATGCTTGCGAACAGCACTTCCGACAGCATGATCACCGAGGTCGCGCTGGCCGTCAGCCGCGCGGCGCCGTACTGCAGGCAGACGTTGGCGAAGACGAAGCCGGTGCCCAGCAGCAGCGCCCAGCCCCACCAGCCGCTGTCGGCCAGCGGCGGCGGCGCCATCACGCCGAGGGCGGTGCCGACCAGTGCGGTCGCCCCGGCCATCACCGCGCAGCCGCCGAACATCGCCAGTGCCCGGGCCTCGCCGGCTGCGCTGCGCAGCCGGCGCAGCAGGATGTTGGTCACCGCGAAGCCGAAGCCGGCGGCCACGCCGAGCCAGTCCGCCAGGCTGGCCGGCACCGGCCAGTCGACCTCGGGCGACTTCAGCACTACCGCCACGCCGGCCAGCGCCAGCGCCACCCGGGCCAGGGCCGCGGGGGTCGGGCGCTCGCCCAGGAAGATCCAGGCCAGCAGCACGCTCCACAGCGGCATCAGGTAGAACAGCAGCACCACGCGCACCACGTCGCCCTGCGTCACCGCCCAGTTGAAGCCGACATTGGTGAAGCCCGCCGCCAGGCCCAGCAGCACCAGCGCAGGCTGCCGCGCGAACAGGGGCCAGACCTGGCGCCGCAGAAGCGCCATCGCGAGCGCGATGGCGACGTAGACCAGGCAGGTCGCCCACACCGGATGCAGGCCGTGGCCTTCGATCTGACGAAAAGGAAACCAGGAGACGCCCCAGACGAAGGCGTTGAAGATCAGCGCGAGAGCGGGCAACGGCTCAGTGGTGCTTGTCGCTGCGCGCGATGGCGAGCAGGTGCTCGACCTCTTCGGGATAGCGCTTCAGGTTGTTCTGGTGCCAGCGCTTGATGAGGTACATGAAGCCGGCCACGACGACGCCGAAGGCAGTGATCGCCGAGTAGGCCGACAGGCCGATGCCGGTGCAGGCGCTGTAGAACGCGCCCAGGACCAGGATGCACGACTGCTCGTTGAAGTTCTGCACCGCGATCGAGCGGCCGGCGCCCATCAGGTTGTGGCCGCGGTGCTGCAGCAGCGCGTTCATCGGCACCACCAGGAAGCCGCCCAGGCCGCCGAGCAGGATCAGGAAGGGCACTGCCAGCCAGATGCTGCCGATGAAGTTCATGCCGATCACCAGCAGTCCCATGCCGATGCCCATCGGGATCACGCGCGTGGCCATGTCCAGCCGCATCCGCATCGACGCCACGATGGCGCCGACCGCCGTGCCGATCGCCACTACGCCGGTCAGCGAGGAGGCCTGCGCCGTGTTGTAGCCCAGCGCCAGCGAGGCCCAGGCCAGCACGATGTACTTGAGGTTGCCGCCGGCGCCCCAAAACAGGGTGGTCGTGGCGAGCGAGATCTGGCCGAGCTTGTCGCGCCACAGGCGCGAGTTGCACTGCCAGAAATCGGGCAGCAGCGCGACCATGTTGCGCACCATGCCGTGCTGCGGATTGGACCGCAGCGGCCGCATCTCGACGCCGGTCAGCGGGATGCGGGTGTTGAACCAGGCGGCCACGATGTAGACCAGGATCAGTGCCGAGATCGCGGCCTCGGGCGGCGTGTTGACGCCGGTGTCGATCATCGGGAAATCGATTGCCAGCAGGTGGCTCGACAGCGCATGGCCGACCAGCTGCCCGCCGAGCACGATGCCCAGGATGATCGAGGCGATGGTCAGCCCCTCGATCCAGCCGTTGGCCTTGACCAGCTGGGAGGCCGGCAGCAGCTCGGTCAAGATTCCGTACTTGGCCGGCGAATAGGCCGCGGCGCCGAGCCCGACGACCGCGTAGGCCATCAGCGGATGCGAGCCGAACAGCATCATTACGCAGCCGACTACCTTGATCGCGTTGCTGATGAACATCACCTGGCCCTTGGGCAGGGCGTCGGCGAAGGCCCCCACCAGCGGCGCCAGCGCCACATAGAAGACGGTGAAGATCGGCACCAGCGCGGCCCGCTGCCATTCCGGTGCGCCGCTGCTTCGCATCAGCTCCACCGCGGCCACGAAAAGCGCGTTGTCGGCCAGCGACGAAAAGAACTGGGCCGACATGATGGTGTAAAAACCGCGCTTCATCGATGAGCTGGCTGGCCAGGGGTGGGAGAGCTGGCGGTAGTGGAAAAAGGTTCCGCTTCAAGAGGCGGGTGCGCGGTTATAGCATGGGGTGCGCGATGTCAGAATGGCGCTTTCCGGCCCCCACGCCGGGCCTTGTTGTGTGAGTGATTTCAGCTTTTTGCCGGGAATTTGAAGTGCCGCGTCCGATCCTTGCCACCGTCCATGCCGCCGCCTTGCGCCACAACCTCGACCGGGCGCGCCGCGCGGTCCTCGATTCCCGGGTCTGGGCGGTGGTCAAGGCCAACGCCTACGGCCATGGGGTCGAGCGGGTTTTCGACGCCTTCCGCGCCGCCGACGGCTTCGCGCTGCTCGACCTGGCCGAGGCCGAGCGGGTGCGCGCGCTGGGCTGGCGCGGCCCGATCCTGCTGCTCGAAGGGGTGTTCGAGCCGCGCGACCTCGAGCTGTGCTCCCGCCTCGACCTCTGGCACACGGTGCACTGCGACGCCCAGATCGACATGCTGGCGGCCCACAAGACCCAGGTGCCGCAGCGCGTCTTCCTCAAGATGAACTCCGGCATGAACCGCCTGGGCTTCCCGCCCGAGCGCTTCCGCTCGGTCTGGACCCGGCTCAACGCGCTGCCCCAGGTCGACGAGATCTCGCTGATGACGCACTTCAGCGACGCCGACGGCGAGCGCGGCATCGGGCACCAGGTCGAGGTCTTCGACCACGCCACGCAAGACCTGCCGGGCGAGCGCTCGATCGCCAACAGCGCCGCCACGCTGCGCCACCCGGCCGTGACCCGGGCCGACTGGGTGCGTCCGGGCATCATGCTGTACGGCAGCGCCCCCGACTTCCCCGAGCACGACGCCGAGCACTGGCAGCTGCAGCCGGCCATGACGCTCGCCACCCGGCTGATCGGGGTGCAGACGCTGAAGGCCGGCGACACCATCGGCTACGGCTCCAGCTTCCGCGCCGAAGGGCCGATGCGCATCGGCGTCGCCGCGGTCGGCTATGCCGACGGCTACCCGCGGCACTGCAGCACCGGCACGCCGGTGCTGGTCGACGGCGTGCGCACGCGCATGGTCGGGCGCGTCAGCATGGACATGATCACTGTCGACCTGACGCCGGTGCCCGACGCCGGCTTCGGCGCCGAGGTCACGTTGTGGGGCCGCTCGTCGAAGGGCGCCCTGCTGCCGATCGACGAGGTGGCGAAGGCCGGCGGCACCGTCGGCTACGAGCTGATGTGCGCCGTGGCGCCGCGCGTTCCGATCATTTCAGATTGAAGATCCTCTCCGACTGGCGGTCGGTCCGGCTCTGGGAGTCGCGCGTCGAGCAGGCGCTGCACCGCAGCTACGACTTGCGGCTGCACGGCTTGGTGATCGGCACCGTGATCCTGCTCTTGATGTGGGGGGTGTCGCACCTGCAGTTGCGCCTGGGCGTCGACACCCTGGCCCTGCGCTATGCGCTGACGCTGGGCGCCGGCTACGGCGCCTTCCTGCTGCTGCTGCGCTGGTGGGCGGCGCGATTGGTGCAGCGCAACACGGGCTTGAATCCCGACCTGGCCGATCCCGGCATGGTCGACTGGCCGTCGGCCCACGGGTCGGCGGCCAAGCTCGACGCCGGCGGCCTGCCGGACGTGGGCGGCGGCGCGCTCGACTTGGTGGGCGGCGTCGACGAGGGCGCGGTGGTCGTGGTGCCGTTGCTGGCGATCTTCCTGATAGGCGTCGCCGTCGTGTTCGGCGCCGGCGCGCTGGTGATGCTCTACTTCGGCTCGGATGCGCTGCTCGCGGTGGCGGTCGAGATCGCCTTCTCGTACGTGTCGGCGCAGGCGGCCGTGCGCATCGCGCGCGAGGGCTGGCTGGCGGTCGCGGTGCGGCTGAGCTGGAAGCCGCTGCTCGGCGCGCTGCTGTGCGCGGTGTTGCTGGGCGCGACCATCGACCGCTTCATGCCGCAGGCGCATTCGCTGCCCGCGGCGGTACGGGTGCTGCTCAATCGCTGAGTCCGGCCGCCGGCCGCCTCAATACAAGCCGAGCTGCCGTGTCTGCAGCCTCGCCAGCCCCAGCAGCGCATCCGTGAACGGCGTCGCTATGCCGGCGCGCTGCCCCAGTTCGCGCACCGCGGTGACCAGCGCGTCGAGCTCCACGGCGCGGCCGGCTTCCACGTCCTGCAGCATCGAGGTCTTGAAGGCGCCGAGCTTGCGGGTGATGGCATGCCGGTCTTCGGGACTGTCGGCGATCGGCACGCCGATGCGCGCGCCGATCTCCTTGGCCTCCAGCATGATGGTCGAGATGAAGCCGCGCACCAGGTCGTCGTTAAGGATGACATCGGTGGTGGCGCCGGTCAGCGCGCTGATCGGGTTGACCGTCATGTTGCCCCAGAGCTTGTACCAGACGTCCTTCTGGATCTGCGGCGAAAGCTTGGTGTCGATGCCGGCGCCGGTCAGCAGGTCGAGCAGCGCCCTGGCGCGCGGCGTCGCCTCGCCCGAGGGCTCGCCGATGATCAGGCCGTTGCCGAAGACGTGACGCACCACGCCCGGCGCGTCGAGCGCGCAGCTGGCATGCACCACGCAGCCGATCACGTGCCTGGCGGGAATCGCGGCGTCGATGCGGCCGCCGGGGTCGACCGCCTCCAGCTGCGCACCGGCCAGCGGGCCGCCGAAGCCGCCCTGCAGGAACCACCAGGGCACGCCGTTCATGGCTGTCAGCACGATGGTGTCGGGGCCCAGCAGCGGCGCGATCTGCTGCGCCACCGCGGGCAACGCCGGCGCCTTCACGGCAACGATCACGAGGTCTTGCACGCCGAGCGTCTTCGGGTCCTCGCTGGCCTTGACCGGCACCGCCACGCGCGTGTCGCCGCTCGCCAGGATGAGCCCGTCGCGCTTCAGCGCTTCGAGCGTGGCGCCGCGCGCCACCACGTCGATGGCCGAGCCCGCCTGCGCGAGCTTCGAGCCGATCCAGCCGCCGATCGCGCCGGCGCCGTAGATGCAGACCTTCATGATTTCAATTCTTGTAACTGGTATCGATGCGGTCGACCTGGCGCACCAGCGCGTCGAACACATCCTGCCCGGCGCCGTGCGCCGGATTGAACTGCAGCGCGTCGCGCGTGCAGCGTTGCGCGATCTCCTCGCTGACGGGAATCGGCGGCCCCATCGAGAAGGTCGCCATCTGGATCTCGCATGCGCGCTGCAGGGTCCAGAGGATCGCGAAGGTCTGCGGCAGCGTCTGGCCCCAGACCAGCAGGCCATGGTTGCGCAGGATCACCGCCTGCCGGTCGCCGATGCTCTTCAACAGGCGCGGGCCCTCGTCGGCATGGATGGTGATGCCCTCGAAGTCGTGGTACGCGACCATGCCGTGCAACTGCGCGGTATAGAAATTGGTCTGCTGCAGGCCGCCCTGCACGCAGGCCACCGCCACGCCGGCGGTGGTGTGGGTGTGCATCACGCAGTGCGCGCCGGGCAATCCGTCGTGGATCGCGGCATGCACTGTGAAGCCGGCCGGATTCACCGGGTAGGTCGAGCCGTCGAGCACCCGGCCCTGCAGGTCGATCTTGACCAGGTTGCTGGCCGTGACCTCGCTGTAGTGCAGGCCGAAGGGATTGATCAGGAACTGCTTCTCGCCACCGCTCACGCTGTTGGGCAGCCGCACCGTGATGTGGTTGTAGATCATCTCGGTCCAGCCCAGCATCGCGAACACGCGGTAGCAGGCGGCGAGCTGCAGCCGGGCGGTGCGCTCGTCGGGGTGGAGGGCGGGATGCACCAGCGCCGAGGGCGATGGGGTGCCGAGTGTGTTCATCTGCAGTTCCCTTTCATGGTCAACCTTCCGCGGTGAAGCCGACCTGCTTGACGATCGGCGCCCACTTGGCGATGTCTTTCTTGATCAGTTCCGTTAGCTCGGCGGGCGTGGAGGACATCGCCTCCAGGCCGAAGTTCGCCAGGCCGTCGATCACGTCCTTCTGCGCCAGTGCCACCTTGAAGGCGGCGTTGGCGCGATTCACCACGTCGGGCGAGGCCTTGGCCGGCAGCAGGAAGGCGAACCATTCGCTGTGCGTCATGTCCTTGATGCCTTGCTCTTCGAAGGTCGGCACGTCGGGCGCAAAGCGGCTGCGCTTGGCGCCGGAGACGCCGAGGATGCGGACCTTGCCCGTGGGCAGGTGCTGCGTGATGTCGCCGATCGGGCCAGAAACCGCGGCAATGTTGCCGCCCAGCAAGTCGAGCATCGCCGGCTGGGTGCCGCGGTAGGCCGCGTGCTTCAGTTCCACGCCCGCGCTCTTGCCGAGCAGCGCGCCGATAAAGTGCGGCGTCGAGCCGGCCGCCGGCGAGCCGAAGTTGGCGCCTTCGGGATGCGTCTTGGCCCACGCCAGGAACTCGGGCACCGTCTTGACCGTCAGCGGCACTGCCGGTCCGACCGCGAAGCCGAAGTCGAATACGCAGGCGATGGTCACCGGCGTCAGGTCGACCAGCGGGTCGTAGGGCAGCTTCTTGTAGATGTGCGGATAGATCGTAAGGATCGAGGTCGGCGTCTGCAGGATCGTGGCGCCATCGGCCGGCTGGCTCTTGACGTAGGTGACGGCGATCTGGCCGCCCGCGCCGGTGCGGTTCTCGACCACCACCGCACGGCCATAGTCGGGCTGCAGCCGGGTCGCGACGCGACGGCAGGTGGTGTCGGAGGTGCCGCCGGCTGCGAAACCCGTGATCAGCCGCGCGGTCTCGAACGGGAAGGATTGCGACTGCGCAAAGACTTGCTGGCCCAGGCTGGCCAGCAGCGCGGAGGCGCTGGTGGACTGCAGCAGATGGCGGCGGGTGATGGTCATTCGATGTCTCCTCGGGATGGATGGATGGATGTTTGGTTTGAACGCGTCGCGCAGCCGGGAGGCGGCGCTGCGGAGGGTCACAGCGCCCTGGTGGCCAGGCCGCGCGCTGAGGGCATATTCTTCCTGCAACCCGCGCTGCCTGACACCCGCGTTTACCTCACGTCCTCAATCAAAGATCCTCGCATCGATCGTCTGTCGGTCAGTAGGTGCCCCCGGCCGCCGCGGGCTTGGCGGCGCCCTTGAAGCTCGCCGCCAGTGCGCTGGTGCCGCGCACCAGCAGGTTGGTGTCGAGGCCGACGGCGACGAAGGTCGCGCCGAGCGCCAAGTACTTGCGCGCCAGCGTCTCGTTCGGCGTCAGGATGCCCGCGGCCTTGCCGGCGCGCTGGATGCGCGCGATGGCGTCCTCGATCGCGGCCTGTACCTCGGGGTGGTCGGAGTCGCCCACGTGCCCCATCGAGGCCGACAGGTCGGCCGGCCCGATGAAGACGCCGTCGACGCCGTCGATCGCCGCGATCGCTTCGAGCTTGGCCAGCGCCTCGCGCGACTCGGCCTGCACCAGCAGGCAGACGTGCTCGTTGGCGTCCTTGGCATAGCTCGGGTAGCGGCCCCAGCGCGAGGCGCGCGCCCCGCCCATGCCGCGGATGCCCTCGGGCGGATAGCGCATCGCGCGCACGATCGCGTGGGCCTGCTCGGGCGTGTCGACCATCGGCACCAGCAGCGTCTGCAGGCCGAGGTCGAGGTACTGCTTGATCAGCGCCGCGCCGGCGTCGCCGTGGCCCAGCGGCACGCGCGCGATCGCGTTCACGCCCGGATAGGCGGCGATCGCCTGCGCCTGCTGCAGGATGCTGGCCAGCCCGTTGGGCGAATGCTCGCCGTCGATCAGCAGCCAGTCGAAGCCGGCGCCGGCGCAGATCTCGGCGCTGTAGGCATCGGCCAGGCCGAGCCAGAGGCCGATCTGGGCGCGCTTGTCGATCAGGGCTTGCTTGAATGGGTTCGTAGGTGTGGTCATGAATTGTGTCTTTCAGACGAAGCGAAAGGAGATGGCGCCGAGCGGGCCGTAGTCCGCATGGAAGGTGTCGCCGGGCAGCGCGGCAATGGGCCGCGTGAACGAGCCGCCGAGCACCACCTCGCCGGCCTCCAGGCACTCGTCCCAGGGCGCCAGCTTGTTGGCGAGCCAGGCGACGCCGGTGGCGGGGTGGTTGAGCACCGCGGCCGCGACGCCCGACTCTTCGATCACGCCGTTCTTGTACAGCAGCGCGCTGACCCAGCGCAGGTCGACCGCGTCGGGCTTCACAGGCCGGCCACCGGTCACGATGCCGGCATTGGCCGCATTGTCGGAGATGGTGTCGAACACCTTGCGCATCTGCTTGGTGTGGCGGTCGAACTGCTCGATGCGCGAATCGATGATCTCGATCGCCGGCACCACGTAGTCGGTGGCCGCGAGCACGTCGAAGATCGTCACTCTCGGGCCCTGCAGCCGCTTGCCGAGCACGAAGGCCAGCTCGACCTCGACCCGCGGCGCGATGAAGCGCGTGAACGGGATGTCGCCGCCCTGGTCGAAGAACATGTCGTCGAGCAAGGTGCCGTAGTCGGGCTCGTTGATCTGGCTCGCCTGCTGCATGGCGCGCGAGGTCAGACCGATCTTGTGGCCCTTGACGATGCGGCCCTCGGCGATCTTGGTCTTGACCCATTCGCGCGAGATCCCATAGCCATCCTCGATGGTCATCTCGGGATAGCGCTTCGAGAAATGCTCGACCTGCACGCGCGACTTCTCGCTCTCGTGCAGTTCCGCGGCCAGCTGCTGGATGAGTTTGTGGGCGAGCATGGTTCAGGCCTTGTTGAAGAGCGGATGCAGATTGCTGTGCTTGCCGTCGTAGACCTGGCCCGGGCTCTCGTCGATCTGCAGCGTGATGCCGATGTGGCGGGTGTCGAAGATCGGCGCGAAGTGCGCCTTGGTCACGTCGAGCAGCGCATCGCCGATGCGCTTCTGCACCGAGGCCGATCGCCCCGCGCCCATGCGCACGTTGAGGTAGACGAAGGCGTAGTCGCCCCGGCCGTCGGCCACCGCGTAGTGCGCGGCCGGGTAGGCCAGCACGCGCGTGCCGCCGGTCGGGTAGACCTGCCTGCCCTCGTCGTCGCGCTGTGCGAGCATGCAGTCGGCCAGCGCGCGGCAGAGCGTCGACATGTGGGTCTCGGCTTCGATGTTGGGCGTGTAGAGGATCACGAGATGCGGCATGCGGTTCTCCGAGGCGATGCGTTCAACGGCTCAAAGGCGCGAAACGCTCTGGAATCCCTCGGCACTGGAGGCCTGCGCCTTCGGGATCGCGTGGCCATCCTGCGGCGTGATGGGGAAGACGGCATTGATCTGGCCGGTGGCAGAAGATCCGAAATAGGGAGTGACTACTTCCGCCTTGCCGTCGTAGGCCGACCAGCCCAGGGCGCCGAGCACCATGGCCGTGTCGTGCATGAAGCCTTCGCCGTGGCCCTTGGCCGCGTACTCCGGCAGCATCGCGCAGAAGTCGGCCCACTCGCCGTTCTGCCACATCCGCACCACCTCGTGGTCCATGCGCTCCAGCAGCGGGCTCCAGACCCGGTCGGCGAACTGCGGCGCCAGGCCGTTCTGCGCGAAGCGATGCGACAGCGATCCGCTGGCGAAGAAGGCCACGGTGCCGTCGTAGTGGTCTTCCACCGCACGGCGCATGGCCCAGCCCAGGCGGGCGCTGTCGTTCAGGTAGTGGCTGGTGCACAGGGCCGAGACGCAGATCGCCTTGAAGTGCAGGTCCTCGTTCATGTAGCGCATCGGGACCAGCGTGCCGTATTCGGGCCCGAGCGTGGTGGCGTCGTGCGCCAGCGTCTCCACGCCCCATTGGTTGCACGTTGCCGCCAGCAGCTTGCCGAGATCCGGGTTGCCCGGAACCTCGTAGGGCATGTTGCTGATGAAGTGCGGCAACTCGTTGCTGGTGTAGACGCCCTTGAAATGCGGCGCGCAATTCAGGTGGTAGCTCGCGTTCACCAGCCAGTGGGTGTCAAACACCACGATGGTGTCGACGCCCAGTTCGCGGCAGCGGCGGCCGATTTCCTTGAGCCCGTCGATGGCAGCCTGCCGACGGCCCTTGCGCGGGCCGTCCAGTTCGCTCAGGTAGAGCGAGGGCACGTGCGTGATCTTGGCGGCGAGCGCGAGTCTTCCCATGGTCAAGCCCCCCAGTGAGGAATGTGATGACTGCCCAGGCTCACCGCGACATTCTTCGGCTCGCAGAAGACCTCGTAGCTCCAGGTGCCGCCTTCACGTCCCGTGCCCGAGGCCTTGGTGCCGCCGAAGGGCTGGCGCAGGTCTCGCACGTTCTGGCTGTTGACGAAGCACATGCCGGCTTCCACGGCCGCCGCCACGCGGTGCGCCTTGCCGATGTTCTCGGTCCACACATAGCTCGACAGGCCATAGGCGATGTCGTTGGCAAGCCGGATCGCCTCGGCCTCGTCCTTGAACGGAATCAGGCAGGCCACCGGCCCAAAGATCTCTTCCTGCGCGATCTTCATGCGGTTGTCGACATCGGCGAACACCGTCGGCAGCACGTAGTTGCCTTTCCTCACGCGGTCCGGAAGCTCGGGCGCGCCAAGGCCGCCGCACAGCATCGTCGCGCCTTCCTTCGGCCCCAGCTCGATATAGCTGCGCACCTTGGCCAGGTGGCTCTGCGAGATCATCGGCCCGACGATGGTCTTCTCGTCGAGCGGGTCGCCGACCGTGATGCGCTTCGCGCGCTCGGCGAACCTTGCCGCGAAGTCGGCATAGATCGACTGCTGCACCAGGATGCGCGAGCCCGCGGTGCAGCGCTCGCCGTTGTTGCTGAAGATCATGAAGATCGCCGCATCGAGCGCGCGGTCGAGGTCGGCATCCTCGAAGATCAAGAACGGGCTCTTGCCGCCGAGTTCCATGCTGAACTTCTTGAGACCCGCGCTCTTCACAATGCGGTTGCCCGTGGCGGTCGATCCGGTGAACGAGATCGCGCGCACGTCGGGGTGCGCCACCAGCGGCTCGCCGACTTCCTTGCCGTAGCCGTGCACCAGGTTCAGCACGCCGGCCGGAATGCCGGCCTCGAGCGCCAGCTCGCCCAGCCGCGCGGCGGTCAGCGGCGACAGCTCGCTCATCTTCAGCACCGCGGTATTGCCGAAGGCCAGGCAGGGCGCGACCTTCCACGTCGCCGTCATGAAGGGCACGTTCCACGGCGAGATCAGCGCGCACACGCCGACCGGGTGGAACAGCGTGTAGTTCAGGTGGGTGGGCGTCGGGTAGGTGTGGCCGTCGACCCGCGTGCACATCTCGGCGAAGTAGTAGAAGTTGTCGGCCGCGCGCGGCACCAGCTGCTTGCCCGTTTGCGCGATGACCTGGCCGCAGTCGTTGGTCTCGGTCTGCGCGATCTCGGGCACGTTCTTCGCGATCAGGTCGCCGAGCTTGCGGATCAGCCTGGCGCGTTCGGGCGCGGGCAGCCCGGCCCAACTCGGGAAAGCTTCCCTGGCGGCGGCCACGGCCGCGTTCACTTCGGCTTCGCCGCCCGATGCGACCTCGGCCAGCACTTCCTGCGTGGCGGGGTTGACGGTCTGAAAGTAGTCGCGGCCGGCGACGGCTTTGCCGTTGATGAGGTGGTCGATCTGCATGGGGGTCTTTCGGGTTTCAGTCGATTCGAATTTCGCGCGAGGCGATCAGCGCCTGCCACTTCTTGCGCTCCGACTGCACATAGCGATTCATTTCGGCGGCGTCGGTGGGGCGGGCTTCCCAACCGGCGTCGAATAGCTTCTGGCGCACGGCGGGGTCGTTCATGGCCTTCAGCAGATCGGTGCCGAGCTTCAGCTGGATGTCCTTGGGCGTGGCGGCTGGCGCCACCAGGCCTTGCCAGGTATAGGCCTCGACCTCGCCGAAGCCGAGTTCCTTCGCGGTCGGCACCTGGGGCAGCTGCGGCACGCGCTCGCCCGACATCGCCAGCAGCGGCACCACCTTGCCGGCCTTGACGGCGCTGATGCCGCTCGGCAGGTCGAGCATCATCAGCGGCACCTGGCCGCCCATGAGGTCTTGCAGCGCCGGGGCGCCGCCCTTGTAGGGCACGTGCAGCAGCTGCACGCCGGCCTCGCGCTGGAACAGCTCGAGCGCCAGGTGGTGCGGACTGCCGGCGCCCGGTGTCGCGATGCTGAAATGGCCCGGCGCCTTCTTGAGTGCGGCGATCAGCGCCTTGGCATCGGCGAAGCCCGCGCCCGGCGCCGCCGTGATGATCAGCGGCGAGCGGCCCATCATGCCGAGCGCGACGAAGTCCTTCTCGGCGTCGTAGGGCAGTTTCCGGTAGAGCACCGGGTTGTAGACCAGCACGCCGTTGTCGGCCGAGAACACCGTGTAGCCGTCGCTGGGCGAACGCGCCACGTTCTCGGAGGCGATGATGGCGCTGGCCCCGGGCCGGTTGTCGACCAGCACCGGCTGGCCGATCTGCTGCGACAGCTGCGCGCCCGCGGTGCGCGCCAGGAAGTCGGTGCCGCCACCGGCCGGATAGCCGACCACCCAGCGCACCGGCTTGGTCGGATAGCTCTGCGCGGATGCGTCGAGCGCCACCACCGATGTGGCTAGAGCGACCATGGCGGTCGCGAGCTTGAACAGCTTCTTCAACTTTGTCTCCATTTGCTTCTTCATTCAGGCCGCGGCAATGGTGTTGACCAGCGCGCCGATCTGCGCGATCTCGGTCACGACGACGTCGCCGGGGCGGCAGTCGACCACGCCGTCGGGCGTGCCGGTCAGGATCAGGTCGCCGGGCGACAAGGTCATGAAGCTGCTGAAGTACTCGATCAGGAAGGGCGCGTCGAAGATCATGTCTTTCGTGTTGCCCGACTGCGTGAGCTTGCCGTTCACGGTGGTGCTGAGCGCCAGCGCCATCGGGTCGGCCACGTCTTTCGCGTCGACCAGCCAGGGGCCGATCGGCGTGCAGGTGTCGCGGTTCTTCACGCGCAGGTTGGGGCGGTACCAGTTCTCGAGGTAGTCGCGGATCGCGTAGTCGTTGGCCACGGTGTAGCCGCCGATGAAGTCGTAGGCGTCGTCGCGCCTGACCTTCTTCCCGGTCTTGCCGACCATGATCACCAGTTCGCATTCGTAGTGCATGAACTGCACGTCGGCCGGCCGGTAGGTGAACTGGCGGTGGCCGGTCAGCGTGCTTTCGCCCTTGACGAACACCAGCGGCTCCTCGGGCGCCTTGAATGCCAGCTCTTTCGCATGGTCGGCGTAGTTGAGCCCCAGCGCGAGGATGGTGCGCGGTCGCGCCACCGGCTTCAGCGGCGGCAGCCACGACACCGTATCGACCTGCAGCGGGCGGCCGTCGGCCAGGCGCAGTTGGCCATCGGCCTCGACGGCGTCATGCACCGCGCCTTCGAACAGGATGCGCGCGTGCTTCATGCTTGCTCCTTCTCCAGCGTGTTGACCAGCGTCTCGAAGCCCGGCGCACTGATCTCGATGCGGTCGCCGGGGCGCGCCAGCGGGCGGCCGGCGTCGCAGCCGAGCATCAGCACCTCGCCGTGCGAGAGCGTCATGAATTCGCCGACATCGGCCAGCAGTTGGGCTGCGCTGCGCACCGTCTGCGAGAAATCGACCGACTGCTTCAGCTCGCCGTTGATGCGCACTTCGAGCGTGAACTTCGTCGGGTCGGCCACCTCCGCATCGCGCATCGCCGCGCCGATGCCCAGGAAGCCGTCGACGCACTTGAACTTGACCGGCGGGCGGAAGAAGCTGGCGTGCGGGATCGACAGGTCGTTCATCAGCACGAAGCCCTCGACGTCGTTGTCGACACCGATCACCATCGCCACCGTGGCGCCGACCTCGACCGCATCGACCTGCGCCGGCACCGTGATCGCGCTGCCGTGCGGGCTCCAGGTGTTGGCGGTCTTGACGTACAGCACCGGCGCCTTCGGCGGGGCCTTGTAGGGCGGCTGGTTCATCTGCGGCGCCAGCGCGTCGAACTCCGCGCGGAAGTTCAGCAGCACGCCGTAGACGGTGCCGGTTGGGGTGTAGCTCATGGTTGTTCCAGTGCGATGAGTTCGTCGAGCAATTGGTAGAGCTGGGCCAGCTTTTCCTTGCCCATCGCCTCTTCCATCCACGCGTAGTGCGCCTCGATGCTGATCGAGAGCTGCTTCACCAGCTTGCGCCCGCGCGCCGTGGCCTCGACCACGGTGCGGCGCTGGTCTTCGGGGTCGCGGCTGCGCGCGATGAGGCCGTCGCGCTCCATGCGCGCCAGCACGCCGGTCAGGCTCGGGCCGAGGATGAAGGCTTCGCGCGCCACGCGGCCGGTCTCGACCGCGCCGTGCTCGCCGAGCACGCGCAGCACGCGCCACTGCTGGTCGGACAGCGCATGCTCGCGCAGGCTCGGCCGCGTGTGGCCCATGACGGCCTCGCGCGCCTGCAGCAGCAGGCGCGGCAGGTTGCGGTGGGAGAAGGCGGTGCTGCGCATGTCCATGTCGGCTCGAATTATTTAATATATTAAATAGTCGGGTCAAGCAGGCGAGGCTGGGGTAAACCCTTGCGAACCGTCGGCGCGACGTAACAACGAGATCGACGCAGGCTGAGCCGCTGAACCGGCTCGGCGCTACGCAGGCGCCTTGCCCTTGACCGCCCATGCCAGCGCAGCATAGGAGCGCAGGCCGTCCGACTCGCCGTCGAGATAGGCGGACTCGACGGCTTCACGCAGCCTGGCGTGTTCCTCCTCGCCCAGCGTGGCGATGTATTCCGCACCCGGGCCGTCCTTGCCCTCGAAGGGCGCCCAGTAGTCCGCGAACGAAGCGAACTCCATCCGGATGGCGAGCTGCGTCTCGTCCACCCCCTTGAAGCCGGCGGCGCGCCACGCCTTGGCCAGTTCGCCGGGCCGCGTCATCGGCCGCGTGTAGTTACGTGCGCGGCGCTCCCTCGCTGCCGGATCGAGCGCGGCGGCGGTGTCGAAGAACATGCGGTTGGAGACGAAGCCGCCACGCACGTCCCACACGGCTGCGCCGACCACGCTCCCGGGCTTCGCGACCCGGCGCATCTCGGCAACCGCCTTGTCCGCGTCGGGAACGAAGTGCAGCACCAGCAGCGAGAGCACGCGGTCGAAGCTCCGGTCGGGAAAGGGCAGCGCACAGGCGTCGGCCACCTCGAAGACGATGCGAGGATCCTGGTTGTGGCGCCGGGCATGTTCGATGTAGGGCTCGGCGAGGTCCACGCCACGCACTTCGCCGGCGCCGCTGCGGCGCGTCACCGCGAAGGCCAGGTGGCCGGTGCCGCAGCCGACATCGAGCACGCGGTCGCCGTCCGCGGTGTCGACGAAGTCCAGGAAGGGCAGGGCGAGCTGACGGCTCCAGCGGCCCATGAGCTTTTCATAGGCATCGCCATCGCTGGCGACGAAGGTTGAAGAAGCGGTGTTCATCGGCAGTCCCCTTGGGCGCGCGCGGCGGTGCGCATCGATGGACGGTGCGTGGCGGATGCTAGGGCGCCGTGGGCCGAGAAGTCAACGTGGCCGAAAGGCCGTGTCCTGCCCCGGCCGCGGTCCTGCAGACATTCGGCATCGGCGAGACAATTGCGCGCCTTCGACCGCCGGGCGGCCCGGGGCAACAAACCCGAACCCTCCAGCGCATGTCATCCCCGCCCGCCGCTTCGACCTCCTCGTCTTCCTCTTCGTTTTCTCTGCGGCGCATCGCCGTGCCGGCCTTTGGCCCCTCGCTGCTGTTCGGGCTCGGCGAGGGCGCCATCCTGCCCATCGTGCCGCTGACGGCGCGTGGCCTGGGTGCCTCCGTCTCGATGGCGGCGCTGATGGTGGCGCTGATCGGCATCGGCTCGTTGCTCAACAACATTCCGGCCTCGCTGATCACGATGCGCTGGGGCGAGCGTTGGGCCATGGTCGCGGCGGGTGTGTGGAGCGGCCTCGGCATGGCCCTCTGCGTCTGGACCTCGCAGCTCGGCCTGTTCGCGGCGGGCTGCTTCATGGTGGGCATGTCGCAGGCGGTCTATAACCTGGCGCGCCAGAGCTACATGACCGAGGCGGTGCCGATCGAATACCGTGCGCGGGCGCTCTCGACCCTGGGCGGCGTGATGCGCATCGGCATGTTCGCCGGGCCCTTTCTCGCGGCGGCCGCGGTCCATGCGTTCGGCCTGTCGGCGGCCTATGGGGTCGGCATCGTCGCGGTGGCGTGTGCGGCGGTGGTGGGGGCGCGCATTCCCGACCTGGAGGCACCGCCGCTGCCGCCCGGGCAGGGGGCGCCTGCCTCGCCGACCATCGTCTCGACGCTGCGAGATCACCGGCATGTGTTCCTGACACTGGGCGTAGGCGTGGTGCTGATCAGCGCAGTGCGAGCCTCGCGGCAGGCCGTGATCCCGCTATGGGCCGACCACCTCGCGCTGGCGCCCTCGGTGGCTTCCCTGATCTACGGGCTGGCCGGCGGTATCGACATGCTGGTCTTCTACCCGGCCGGCAAGGTGATGGACCGCAAGGGCAGGGTCTGGGTCGCGGTGCCATCGATGCTGATCATCGGGATGGCGATGCTGCTGATGCCCCTGAGCTCCGGCACCCTCGGGCTGTTGCTTGCGGCACTGGCCATCGGCTTCGGCAACGGCATCGGCTCGGGACTCATCATGACCATCGGCGCCGACCATTCGCCGCGCCACGGACGCGCGCACTTCCTTGGCGTATGGCGCCTGATGTCCGACATCGGTTCCTCCTGCGGCCCGGCACTGCTGTCGTTCCTGGCGGCCAGCCTGTCGCTGGCCTCGGGTATCGCCGTGACCGGCCTGATCGCCCTGGCTGCAGCGGGAACCCTGGCGTACTGGATTCCGCGGCACGGAGACCGCGGCGGGCGACGCCAGGGGAGGTGAGGCCGCGCTACAAGATGCCAGCGACCATCATCCCCAGCCCCACGATGCTCACCACCCAGATGGCCGTGCGCAGATAGATGATGCCGGCGACATACACCGGGATGTACAGCAAACGAGCCCAGATGAAGATCTGCGCGCCGGTGGCGATCTTGGGGCTGGTGGCGCCCGCTGCGTGCGCCACCAGCGCGATCGCGGCAAACAGCACGAAGTTCTCGAGCGTGTTGCGGGCGGCGCGCTCGGCGCGTCCTGCGAGCGGCGAGGCCTCGGGCAGATTGTCGCGGTTGCCCAGCGCGATCATGGTGCCGGACGGCGTCCACCCCTTGACCCGGATGAGGCTCGCGAGAAGCACTGTGAGCCAGGTCAGGATGGCCATGTAGATCACGAGCGTGAGGGTGCTGGTCATGTCGAGGTCCTTTGTGGCTCTGGGCGTTCGGCTCAGCGATTGAGGAAGTAGATGTCCGGCTTGTCGATCACCCCGACCTTCTGCATCGTCTCGCGCAGATCTGCGGATTCGGCGAACGCCTTGGCCCGGGCGACGTCCTGAGCCTCGAACAGCATCACGACCTCGTTGGCGTCTTCGACGCTGCGCAGCAGGTATTTCTCGGTGAGTCCGGCCTCGTTGCGCTTGGGCGCATGGGCGTCGTAGCCCGACTTCCAGGCGGTGAAGTCCTTGACCTTGTGCCTGACCAGCATGAAACCGTTCATGACGATGCTCCTCGATCGATGGGCGTYAGCGGAAATCAACCCAACGCGGCAGCGCTGACCCAGCCGCGTTCGGTCGCTGTGACACAGCGGCCATCCTCTTGCCCTTGGCAATTCGGCGTGGGCGAACGATAGGCGCCACGGGCGTCGGCGTCTTGCCGGGGTTTGTACCTACCTGGCAGCTGCCGGGCGTGCCCTGATCCGAGGGCTGGCGGAGGGCGCGCCCACCGCCTCCCTACACTCACCCCCTATGGCCAAGGAAAAATCACTTTTCGTCTGCAGCGAATGCGGCGGCACCAGCCCCAAGTGGCTCGGCAAATGCCCGAGCTGCGGCGCCTGGAACACATTGATCGAACAAGTCGGTCCCGCCCCTGGCGCCCCGGCCAACAACCGCTTCGGCACCCAGTTCTCATCGCTGGCTGGCTCGGCCGAGCTCGCGACCCTTTCGGAAATCGAAGCCACCGACATCGCGCGCACGCCGACCGGCATCGACGAGCTCGACCGCGTGCTGGGCGGCGGCATCGTCGATGGCGGCGTGACCTTGATCGGCGGCGACCCAGGCATCGGCAAGTCGACCCTGCTGCTGCAGGCGGTCGATGCGCTGCAGCGCGCTGGCCGCAACGCGCTCTACGTCACGGGCGAGGAGAGCGGTGCCCAGGTGGCCTTGCGCTCGCGCCGGCTCGGCCTCGACCATTCGCAGGTGCAGGTGCTGGCCGAGATCCAGCTGGAGAAGATCATCGCCACACTGGACGTGCACCGCCCGGGGATCGCGGTCATCGACTCGATCCAGACCGTGTACTCCGACCAGCTCACCTCGGCCCCGGGCTCGGTGGCGCAGGTGCGCGAGTGCGCCGCGCACCTGACGCGCTTCGCCAAGGCCAGCGGCACCGCGATCGTGCTGGTCGGCCACGTCACGAAGGAGGGCGCGCTGGCCGGCCCGCGCGTGCTCGAGCACATGGTCGACACGGTGCTGTACTTCGAGGGCGACACCCATTCGAGCTTCCGTCTGGTGCGGGCCATCAAGAACCGCTTCGGCGCGGTCAACGAGATCGGCGTCTTCGCGATGACCGAGCGCGGCCTGAAGGGCGTGACCAACCCGAGCGCGATCTTCCTGAGCCAGCACGCCGAGCCGGTGCCCGGCAGCGTGGTGCTGGTCACGCTCGAAGGCACGCGGCCGATGCTGGTCGAAATCCAGGCGCTGGTCGACAACGGCGGGCCCAGCCCGCGGCGGCTGTCAGTCGGCCTGGACCGCGACCGCCTGGCGATGCTGCTGGCGGTGCTGCACCGGCATGCGGGCGTGGCCTGCATGGACCAGGACGTGTTCGTCAACGCGGTGGGCGGCGTGCGCATCAGCGAGCCCGCGGCCGACCTCGCGGTGATGCTGGCGATCACGTCGAGCCTGCGCGGCAAGCCGTTGCCCAAGGGGTTCATCGCGTTCGGCGAAGTGGGCCTGGCCGGCGAGGTGCGGCCGGCGCCGCGTGGGCAGGAGCGCCTGCGCGAGGCCGCCAAGCTGGGCTTCAGCGTGGCGGTAGTGCCCAAGGCCAATGCGCCGCGCAAGGGCACGAAGGAGATTGAGGGGCTGACGATCCACGTGGTGGAGCGCATCGAGGAGGCGCTGGATATAGTGCGGCAGATGCATTAGGCGCCGCCCTACCGCGCGTCATCGGCTTGGCGAATCCCAGTAAGGCGGGTCGCCAAATGCGGTCTTGAGTGCATCGGTCATGGCCCGCAGCTTCGCCGAGGGCGACCGGCCTTCCGGATGCGCCACATACAAGAACTCTTCCTCCGAAGGGAGGCCGATGTCGATGGCGATCAGCCTGCCGGCACGCAGCGACTCTCCGACGATGAACGTGGGCAGCAGCGCGATGCCCAGGCCCGCCTCGCAGGCGTCGCGCATCATGTCGCCGTTGTTCACGCGCAGCGCGCGCGACGCGCGCACCGAAACCAGCTCGCCATCGCGCCGAAACTGCCAGTCGGCCACGCCGCGGTTCGTATAGAACACGCCACGGTGGCGCTGCAAGTCCTCGGCGCTGGCGGGCAGGCCCTGCCGCTCCACGTAGTCCGGCGAGGCGACCAGCGCCCGGCGGCTGCGGGCCAGCGTCCACGCCACCAGGCGCGAATCGACAAGCGGCCCGTGCCGGACCACGCCGTCGTAGCCGTCCGATGCGGCATCGACGCGTCTATCGTCGAGTTCGAGCGTCAGCTCGACGCCGGGATGGGCCGCGATGAACGGATATAGCGCCGGCCCCAGGTGCATGCGGCCGAAGGTGACCGGCGCGGAAATCCGCAGGGACCCGACCAGCGTGCCGCGGCGCTGCGCCAGTTCGGCGGCGGCCTCCTCGACCTCGCGCATGATGGCCGAAGCGCGCGCCAGGAAGGTGCTGCCGTCTTCGGTCAGCGTGAGCTTGCGCGTCGAGCGGTGCAGAAGCCGAACGCCAAGCTCTTTCTCAAGGTCGGCGAGGCGCTCGCTCACGACCGACTTGGAGAGATTCAGTCGCCGCGATGCTTCGCTGATGGAGCCCGACTCCGCGACCGCCACAAAGGTGGCCATGCCATCCAGCTTCACCATGCCCAGAGTCCTCGTTGTCACGCACGGCAAGCACTTTAGTCTTTCTTGTTTGCCGGACGTCGAGGACGGCACGCGGATTCAGTGCGCGAGGAAGGCCTGCACGGCGCCGATGGTCTTGTCAGGCGCCTCTTCCATCAGCCAGTGGCCCGAGCCGGGCACGACCAGCTCGGTCACGTTGGTGGCGGCGTTGCGCATCACCACCGCCTCCATCGCGCCGAAGGATTTCTCGCCGCCGATGGCGAGCACCGGCATCGCCAGCTTGGTCTTTCCGGACTCAGCGTTGTCCTTCGCGTCCTGCCGGATCGAGAGGAACTGGGCAAAGGCCGACTGCATCGCCCCGGGGCGCGCATAGAGCTTGGCGTAGTGCACGCGCGTGCCTTCGTCGACCTTGCGCGGGTCGCCGGCGAACTCGTTCCAGAAGCGGTCGAGGTAGATGCGCTCGCGGCCCTTCACCAGCCGCAGCATGTCGGCGCCGCCGAAGTCAAAGTGCCACAACTGGGGCGAGCGAACGATCTCGTCCCACGGCGCGATGCCGGGCACGGGCGCATCCATCACGACCAGGCGCGTGGTCTTGTCCGGATAGCGCGCGGCGTAGGCGTAGGCCACCATCGTGCCGATGTCGTGGCCGACCACATCCGCCTGGTCGATGCCCAGCTTGTCGAGCACTGCCCGCATGTCGGCCGCTTGCGTGCGCTTGTCGTAGCCGCCTTGCGGCCTGGACGACAGGCCCATGCCGCGAAGGTCGGGCACCACCACTGTGTGATCGCGCGCCAGGGCGGTGGCCATTGGGGACCACATGTCGCCGGTGTCTCCGAATCCGTGCAGCAGCAAGATGGCAGGCCCGGTGCCGCCGATGCGCACGTGCAGCTTGGCGCCTTCCGCGGCGTCGATGGTCTGCGTGCGGAAGCCAGCCGGATAGGGTTTGACTTGCGCGTGCGCCGGAATCGAAAAAGCCGCAACGGTGAGCGCGAGAGCACCGAGGATGCTGGAGAGTTTCATGGCGGCCTTCCGATCAAGTGCGGGTGATCGATGCACCGCCATCGACCAGCGATGCGGTACCGGTGACGAAAGACGAATCGTCCGACGCCAGGTAGAGTACGGAGCGAGCCAGCTCCTCCGGCCGCGCGACGCGCTTGAGCGCGTGGAGGTTCGTAACGAAGGCCTGCGACTCCTTGGTGTCGTTCATGCTGCGGTACATGTCGGTGTCGACGGCGCCCGGCAGGATCGCATTGACGCGCACCCCTTGCGGGCCGTATTCGGCGGCCAGCGCCTGGGTCAGGCCGATCAGGCCGGACTTGCTCGCCGCATAAGCGGCAACGCCCGGAAACGCGAAGGTGTGGCCGACGAAGGTGGAGGTAAAGATGACCGATCCGCCGCCGTTCTCGAGCATCTGCGCGATCTGGTGCTTGGCGCCGAGGAAGGCGCCGGTCAGGTTGATCGCCAGGGTGTCGGTCCAGCCGGCTTCGGTGATGCCCGTGCTGGGGCCGCCTTCACCCAAGGTGCCTGCGTTGTTGAAGGCGATGTCGAGGCGGCCGTAAGTCGAGACGGCCAGCGCAACGAGGGCGCGCGCATAGTCTTCGGAGCGCACATCGCCGGCGAGCGCGACGGCATTGCCACCGGCGGCACGGATCTCGGCGACGAGCTGGTCCAGCTCGGCCGCCCGGCGCGCACCGACGACCAGCCTGGCGCCTTCGGCCGCAAAGAGTTTGGCGGTCGCATGGCCGATGCCGGCGCTTGCGCCGGTGATGAGGGCGACTTTTGATTCGAGACGGTTCATCGTGGGTTCCTTTTGCTTTCTGGATTGATTGAGGCGATGCAGTCAGTTTGGGGCTCGCAAACCGTTTGCGGTAGCCGTCGAATCTCGATGCTTGCTTTCGGGAAAACCGAACGATGGGCGTGTTCCGGGAGAATGGCTCCAAATACGGAGCTATTCATGGAAGTCATCCTCGCCGATATCGCCGTGAGCATGTCCGTGTTCAAGATGAACCCTGCCGCAGTGCTCAGAGAGGCGAACAACCGTCCTGTTGCGGTGCTCAACCACAATCGCGCCGCGTTCTACGTGGTCGAGCCTCACCTCTTCGATGCCATGATGGAGGAGCTCGCCGACCAGGATCTGTACCGCAAGGCCGCCAGCCGCCTGGCCGAGAAGTTGCGCGCTGTCGAGGTGGACATTGACGACCTCTAACGGCGGGCCGAAGCACAAGTCCAAACTTCCCCGGGTTTTCCCTGGGCCTTCGTCATGTCGATTTTCAGCAGGCTCATCCGACGTATCAAGCGAGGGTCATCCTCTGCACTTCAGGAGAACGCAACCATGGCTACCAACACCGTCCGTCTGCATCGCGTGCTGCGCACCCCACCGGACCGGCTCTACCGCGCCTTCGTCGAACCCAGCGCCTTCGAGCGCTGGCTGCCACCGTTCGGGTTTACGGGCAAAGTCCACAGCATGGAGCCCGTGGTCGGGGGCGCCTGGCGCATGTCTTTCACCAACTTCGGTACCGGCCACAGCCACTCGTTCGGAGGCAAGTACCTCGAACTCGTCCCCGGCCAGCGCATTGCCTACGATGCGAGCTTCGACGACCCCAACCTGCCGGGCACCATGAAGACCACCGTGACGCTGACCGCCGTGTCCTGCGGCACCGAGATGTCCGTCGTGCAGGAAGGCATCCCCGATGTGATTCCCACCGAAATGTGCTACCTGGGCTGGCAGGAGTCGCTTGTCGCGCTGGCCCAGTTGGTCGAGCCGAATATTCCGGGTTGAGGCGTCCGCAGCCGTCCGCCGACAATCGTCACCAGGTGTCGCCATCCGATCAGGAGTCCGCGAGCCTCCGGCAATGCGGGTTGGGGTGATCGCAGCCGTAGCCCAGCTTGCAGCTACGCTCCTGAGAGCGCCGACTGATAGACAGCCAAGTCGCCCTCCGAGAAGCAGCAGAACGTGACCTCTTGCAAGGCCGTGAGTTGCTCCATGGTGGCGCGAACCGTGGCCACGGCAATCTGGGCCGCGAGTTCGATTGGATAGCCGTAGATGCCCGTGCTGATGCTCGGGAAGGCGACTGTCCGCGCGCCGTGTTCGCTGCCAAGGTGCAGCGAATTCCGATAGCAGGATGCCAACAGTTCGGCTTCGCCGCTGGCGCCGCCACGCCATACGGGGCCAACGGTGTGGATGATGAACTTGGCAGGCAACAGATAGCCTTTGGTCAACTTGGCCTCGCCGGTCTTGCAGCCCCCCAGAAGCCGACACTCGTGCGCCAGCTCAGGACCTGCCGCGCGATGTATTGCACCGTCCACACCGCCGCCGCCAAGGAGGGAGGAGTTAGCAGCGTTGACGATGGCGTCCACGGACAGCTTGGTGATGTCAGCGCGAACAGCAAGCAATTTTTCCGTCATATGCGTCTTTCAAGCTTGAGCGCTGCCGGCGCGCCAACTCGAGTCCGAGGTGCCTGCAGAGGGCTGCTCCTGGGCCGACTGTAGCGGGCCGCGGCCTCGGCGCCTGCGCTTCCCTTGGCAATATTAGCGAATAATTGTTCACCAAAAGGCCGGAAACCGCTAAGATCGCCCGGTGAAACCCAAGGACGACGAAAAGCTCCGCGCCATTGCCGAGGCCACCTTCACGCTGGTCGAGCAGACCGGCCTGAGCGGCCTGACAATGGCGGCCATCGCGCGCGAGGCGGGCCTGGCCACGGGCACGCTGTACGTCTACTTCAAGTCGAAGGAAGAGTTGATGGTCGCGCTCTACGAGCAGGCCAAGACGTCGACCACCGCCAGCCTCATGCAGGGCGACGACCCCAAGGCGCCGTTTCGCAGCCGCTTCCAGCACATGTGGATGAACTGGCTCGAGCACCGCCTGACGCACTATGCCCAGGTCGTGTTCATCGAGCAGTACTACAACTCGCCCTGGTTCAGCGAAGAGAGCCGCAATCTCTCGGCCCGGCTCATCAAGGGCTGGATCGACCTGATCGAGTCCGCCAAGGCGCAGCAGATCCTGAAGGACGTGCCCACCGTGCTGCTGATCAACAGCTTCGGCGGCTCGGTGCGCGAGACCGCCAACCTGCTCCGCTCCGGCGCGCTGACCCGCACCGACGCCAACCTGGCGATGGCCTTCGGGCTTTGCTGGGATGGCATCAAGGCTTGAGTCGCTTGACTCGGCGTGCGCACAGGATTATCTTTTAGCCGAACCAATATTCATCCAAGAGAGAGCCCCGCCATGACCACCACCCTCCACATCAACGGCAAGGATCGGCAGGTCGACGCCGATCCGTCCACCCCCATCCTCTGGGCGCTGCGCGACACGCTCGGCATGACCGGCACCAAGTTCGGCTGCGGCGCGGCGCTGTGCGGCGCCTGCACGGTGCATCTCAACGGCCAGGCGATCCGCTCGTGCGTGACGCCGATCTCGGCCGCGGCGGGCCAGAAGATCACCACCATCGAGGCGGTGACCGACGGCGGCGACAAGGTCGGCAAGGCCGTTCACGACGCCTGGGTCAAGCATGACGTGGCGCAGTGCGGCTACTGCCAGAGCGGCCAGATCATGTCGGCCACCGCTTTCCTCAAATCGGTCCCGCCCGGCAAGCTGCCCAGCGATGCCGACATCGATTCGGCCATGGCCGGCAACATCTGCCGCTGCGGCACCTACGCGCGCGTCCGCGCCGCGGTCGCCGACGCCGCCAAGGCGCTGGCTTGAAGAAAAGGGAGACCACCATGAATTTCGACCCGACCACCTTCGAGCTGCCCGCCAACCTTCGCGCGCTGATGACGCGCGACGAAGGCAGCACCACCGAACCCCAAGGCCTCCCGCGCCGCAGCTTCCTGAAGCTCACGGCGGTGAGCGGCTTCGCGCTCGGCGTCTTCCCGATGGCCGCGCCGGCGCAGGACAAGAGCGCAGCGGCGGCAGGCAAGCCGGCAGGCTTGACGCTGCTGCAGCAACCGTCTGCCTTCGTGCGCATCGATCGCGACGGCACCACCACCATCACCATCAACCGGCTCGATTTCGGGCAAGGCGTGCAGACCGCGCTGCCCATGATCCTGGCGGAAGAACTCGACGCCGACTGGTCGAAGGTCAAGAGCGTTCACGGCAGCAACGACCCGGCGTATGTCGATCCGGTGTTCGGCATGCACATCACGGGCGGCTCGGGCTCGGTCAAGAACTCGTACACGCAATACCGCGAGCTTGGCGCACGCACGCGCGCGATGCTGGTCGGCGCGGCGGCGGCGCAATGGAAGGTTGACCCCGCGACGCTGCAGACGCGCAATGGCGTCGTCATCGGCCCCGGCGGCAAGCAACTCGGCTACGGCGAGCTGGCCGAAGCGGCGATGAAGCTGCCGGTGCCCGAGACGGTCAAGCTCAAGGACCCGAAGGACTTCCGCCTGATCGGCAAGCCCACCGGCCGGCTCGACGCGCAGGCCAAGTCCAGCGGCCACCAGAGCTACGGCATCGACATGCGCCTGCCCGGAATGCTGACCGCCGTCGTGGCCCATCCGCCGGTGTTCGCCGCCAAACTGAAGTCGGTGGACGACAGCGCCGCGAAGGCGGTCAAGGGCGTCAAGGCCGTGCTGCGCGTGTCGCTCGACCGTGGCGCCGAAGGCGTGGCCGTGGTCGCCGATGGCTACTGGGCCGCCAAGCAGGGCCGCGATGCGCTCAAGATTGAATGGGACACCAGCGGCGTCGAGAAGGTCGACAGCGAGAAGCAGCTCGCGCAGTACCGCGAACTCGCGACCAAGCCGGGCGCGCGAAAGTACGACGCCGATGTGTCGAAGATCGCGCGCGCGCCGCACAAGATCAACGCCGAGTTCGTCTTCCCTTACCTCGCGCACGCGCCGATGGAGCCGCTCAACTGCACCGTCAGCCTGGCCGGCGGCAAGGCCGAGGTGTGGACCGGCACGCAGATGCCGGGCATCGACGGCATGGCGGCCGCGAAGGTGCTGGGCGTGCCGCCGGAGAACGTCAAGGTCAACGTACAGATGGCGGGCGGCGGCTTCGGCCGTCGCGGCTTGCTGACCAGCGACTTCGTGGCCGAGGCCTGCGGCGTCGTCAAGGCCGCGCAGGCGGCGGGCATCAACGCGCCGATCCGCACGCTGTGGAGCCGCGAGGACGATATCAAGGGCGGCTACTACCGCCCGATGCACCTTCACACCGCGAAGATCGGCTTCGACGCGCAGGGCAAGGTCACGGGCTGGGACCACGTCATCGTCGGCCAGTCGCTGCTGATGGGTAGCATGTTCGAGCCGATGATGGTCAAGGACGGCATCGACGCCACCGCCGTCGAGGGCATGAAGGAGCCGTACGAGATCCCGATGCGGCTCACGGTGCATCACCCCAAGCTCAACGTGCCGGTGCTCTGGTGGCGCAGCGTGGGCTCGACCCACACCGCGTTCGTCATGGAAACGCTGCTCGACGAGATCGCCCGCACCACCAAGCAGGACCCGGTCGCCTACCGCATGAAGCTCATCGGCGACGGGCACCCGCGGCACAAGGCGGCGCTGCAACTGGCGGTGGACAAGTCCGGCTACGGCAAGAAGAAGCTCGAAGCGGGGCGGGCCTGGGGCGTGGCGGTGCACGAGTCCTTCGACTCGGTGGTGGCCTATGTCGTCGAAGCCTCGGTGAAGGACGGCACGCCGACGCTGCACAACGTGACGGCGGGCGTGCACTGCAACCTGGTGGTCAACCCGCAAAGCCTGGAAGCGCAGGTGCAGGGTGCCGCGGTGATGGGGCTGTCGATGTGCCTGCCGGGTGCTGCGATCACGCTGAAGGATGGGGTGGTGCAGCAGAGCAATTTTGGGGACTTCGTCGTGCCGCGGATTACGGATATGCCGCAGATTGCGGTGTACACGGTGCCTAGTGCGGATGCGCCTACCGGCATGGGCGAGCCGGGGTTGCCGCCGCTGGCGCCGGCGTTTGCGAATGCTGTGGGGGCGATTACCGGTAAGCCGGTGCGGGAGTTGCCTTTCAAGTTGGCTTGAGGCGGCGCTGACAATTCGGGCGACGGATCGGATCGAGCAGCCCTCGATAGCGTCCGCCTGCTGCAATAGCGCTGGCATACTGAGCGAGTCGTGTCGAAAAGGGCGCGATCGAGCTTGGAAGCCCGCAAATGAAGTTTTCTCGGCGGAAGCCGCAGTTGCCTTTGGCCTGCGGCTTCTCGCCGCTCGTGTCCCAGTTTTTGGCGGCTCGGGCGGGAGGGCGCAAGTCCTGCCGGTTTTTTCGTGAGAACTTCCCCGGTCTTCCAACCCGTTCGAGCCGCCGCCTCCGATTGATTTCGGATGCGGCGGGTGAGGCAAGTCTGCATTCACTAGGAAGGCCAAATAATGGCTACGCCTGCTCGCGCGCTCGCGCAATCCTCGAAGCTCTCCAAAGGGCTTGCCGCGCCGCAGCCGACCTGATGGCCAGCGCCCACAGCGAAGGCCATGCCTGGGGCGACATGGCGGTGCTGTGCCGCAGCAGGGCGCTGATGGAATGCTCAAAGGCATTGAACCGGCGGCGCCACTCGGGCGACGGCGCGGCTCATCGTGGTCAATGCGGTGAGGCAGTGACCAAGGCTTGCGGCAGGCAGATCAGGCGCGCATCGCGAATCGGGTTGAATTGAACGCTCGCGTGACTAAACTTTGAGGTCCCCTGTTCAACATGGAGGACCCGACATGAGCACCCCGATCGAAGTCGTCCAGCAGGCCTACGCCGCATTCGGACGCCGCGACGTTCCCGGAATCCTGGCCAC
>NZ_JBFUIU010000023.1:0-30628 GCF_056401695.1 Variovorax sp. P4_D9 | reverse complement strand
CCCTTGAACAGTGCCAGCGTGGGGATGCTTCGGATGTTGAAGCGTGCGCCGAGTGCAGGAACCGCCTCGGTGTCGACCTTCGCGAGGCGCACCCGGGGCTCGAGCCGGGCCGCCGCCTGCTCGAAGCCCGGTGCCATCTGGCGGCACGGCCCGCACCAGGGGGCCCAGAAATCGACCAGCACCGGAATCTCGTTGCGCGCCACGTGGCGGTCGAAGGCTGCCTCGTCCAGGGCGGAGGAGTGGCCGGTGAACAACGGCCGATGGCAATGGCCGCAGTCGGGCGCACTGCCGAGCTGCGCCGCCTGCACGCGGTTCGTGGTGTGGCAATGCGGGCAGACGATGTGAATGGTGTCGGTCATGGCGTCTCGATCGGCGGACTTGCGGTTCACGGCACCTGGGGGCGCGAATCGGGAGATGCAAGATCCTGAAATCATAAACACTCTGTTACAGGAGTTTTATTTCGTGATATTGAGAACCCCTTCGACCGCGCTCGCCATCGCGGCAGCCCTCTCCATGGTCGCTGGTTGCGCCGGCCCGTCCAGGAACCAGGACCAGACCGCCGCCGCAGCGAACTCGAAGTTCACCCCGTTGCAGATCGGCATGAGCCTGAAGCAGGTTACCGACTTCGCGGGCCAGCCCACCGATTCGGGCGCCTACGTCACCGACAAGGCTTTCATTCCGTTCTACTCGGCGGCGATCGCAGCCGGATCGAACTGGCCTACAAGGGCCAGGGACGCCTGATCTTCGCCGGCGGCAACCTGGGCAACATCTCGGGCGGCAACCTGGTCTGGATCATCCACAACGCGAACGACAGCGGCTACTGGTGATGCCTGGCGGATTGAAGCAAGTCAATCCGCCAAAACTATCGCATAGCCGCCGGCCGCTGCGGAATCAGCCCGCCTTCATCACCTGCGGCGGCGTCCAGGTGCCCTTGGACCGTGGTCCTACTGGGGCCCAAGGTCGCGCCCGAGCGCAGCGAGCGTGAGCGGATCGCGCTCGCCGGCATACAGGCGCTCGAGCACCTGGGCGAAGGCGGGTTCCGAGGCTGCGGCCGCCTCGAAGAGGGTCATGCAGGAGCGCAGCTTGAGGTCGTCGGGAGAGCCGAAGATCTGGTGGGCACTGCGGCCCTCGACCGCGAGCACCAGCCGGCTGCACTCGACCAGGCGCGGGCCGAGCAGCGCATGGGCGGCATAGGCCCGGGCCTCGGCGAGGTCCTCGAGGCCGTAGAACGCCGCGGTCGCGCTGCGCCCCAGCGAACGCAGCTGCGGAAAGACGAACCACATCCAGTGGCTTGTCTTGCGACCGGCCTGCAATTCGCGGCGCACCGCGTCATAGACCGGCACCTGGGCCTCGACGAAGCGCTCCAGGTCGTCGCCAGCAAGGCGCGGCGGCGCCGGCATGGCAAGCTCCTACTTGCGCACCTTGGCGACCTCGGCCATCAGTTCCTTGACGGTCGAGTCGCCCACAGTGGCGGTGTGCTTGTCGATCACCGGCTTGACCTTCTCACGCAGCTTGGCGACCTCCGCCGGGGGCAGCTCGGTGACCGTCATGCCGGCCTTCTTGAGCGCCTCGAGGGCGCTGTCGGCGGCGCCGCGCGAAGCCTCGCGCTGGAAGGTGGTGGCCTCGGCGGCTGCGTCGGTGATGATCTTCTTCTCGTCCGCGCTCATGCCGTCCCAGGTCTTCTTGCTGATGATCAGCGCCTGTGGGTTGTAGATGTGGCGCGTCTGAGTCAGGTACTTCTGCACCTCGGCGAACTTCGACGACAGGATCACCGTGTTCGGGTTCTCCTGGCCGTCCACGGCCTTCTGGTCAAGCGCCGAGTAGAGCTCGGGGAATGGCAGCGGCGTGGCGTTCGCGCCCAGCGTGTTGAAGAGGTCGATGTAGATTGGCGACTGGATCACGCGGACCTTGAGCCCCGCGATGTCATCGGCCTTGGCGACCGGCCGCTTGCTGTTCGTCAGGTTGCGAAAGCCCAGGTCCCAGTAGCCKAGCCCGTGCAGGCCTTTGTCGTCCAGCTTGGACAGCAGGCTCTTGCCGAACGCGCCGTCGGTCACGGCATCCGCCTCCTGGGCATTGTTGAACAGGAAAGGAAAGTCGTAGACCGCGAACTCCTTGACCTGCGCGCCCAGGATGCCGGCGTTGAGCACGGTGACCTCGACGGTGCCGCCCTGCAGCGCCGACACCGTTTGCAGGTCGCCGCCGAGCGAGCCGCCCGGGAACAGCTTGACCGTGATCTTGTTACCGGACTTCTGAGCCACCAGGTCAGCGAACTTCTGCGCCCCCTGCGCCTGCGGGTGGCCGGTCTGGTTCTGGAACGCAAACTTGAGCGTGCGCTCCTTGACCTGCGCTTGGGCGCCGGTCAGGGCCAGCACGGCCGCCAGGGCGACCAGGGTGTTGCGAGCGATGTTTTTCATGAAGAGTCTCCTATTTGTTGATGTCTCAGCCGCCGAAGAAGCGGGCCGGCCAGATCACGAGCCACGGGAACAGCACCATCAGGAACATGACCGCGAACTCGGCGATCATGAAGGGCACCACGCCGCGTGTCACGTCGTCCATCGAGATCTTGCCCACGCCGGCCACCACGTTGAGCACCGTGCCGACCGGCGGCGTCACCAGCCCAATAGAGTTGTTAATGATGAACAGCACGCCGAAGTACACCGGATCGATCCCCGCGGCCTTCACGATCGGCATCAGCACCGGCGTCAGGATCAGGATCGTCGGCGTCATGTCCATCGCGGTGCCGACGATCATCACGAGGATCATGATCGCGATCATCAGGATGATCTGGTTGCCCATGAAGGGCTGCAGCAGGCCCACCACCTTGGACGGCAGGTCGGCCACCGTGATGAGCCAGGCGCTGACCATCGCCGCGGCGATCAGGAACATCACGATGGCGCTGGTCTTGGCGGCGCCGACGAAGACGCGGTAGAGGTCGCCCCAGGTCAGCTCGCGGTAGATCACGGTCGAGACGAACAGCGCATAGACCGCAGCCACCACCGCCGCCTCGGTCGGCGTGAAGACCCCCATGCGCAGGCCCACCAGGATGATGAACGGCAGCATCAGCGCCCACAGGGCCTTGCGGAACGCCGTGAAGATCTCTGCGCCGGACTTGCGCGGCGGCGGCACGATCTTCTCCTTGCGGACCAGCCAGGCCCAGGTCAGCCAGAGCGCCGCGCCGATCAGCAGGCCCGGCACGATCGCCGCCAGGAACAGCTTGGAGATCGAGACGTTGGCGGCAACGCCGAAGATCACCAGCCCGATGCTCGGCGGGATCACCGGACCGATCACGCCGGTGGCCGCGATCAGCCCGCCGGCGCGTGCCTTGTCGTGCCCGGCCTTGACCATCATCGGCAGCAGCAGCGCGGTCAGCGCCGCCGCGTCGGCCACCGCCGAGCCGGACAGCGCCGACAGCAGGCAGCCGGCCAGGATGGTGACGTAGCCCAGTCCGCCCTTGATGTGGCCGACCAGCGCGAGCGCGAAGTCGACGATGCGCTTGGACAGTCCCCCGACGTTCATGATCTCGCCGGCCAGCATGAAGAACGGAACCGCCAGCAGCGGGAAGCTGTCGGCGCCGCCGATCACGTTCTGCGCCAGGATCTGGGCATCGAACAGGTCGAGGTGCCACATCAGGGCGACGCCGCTTGCCAGCAGCGAGAACGCGATGGGGATGCCCATCGCCATGGCCAGCAGCAGCGAGCCGACGAAGACAAGAATCGTCATTTGTGGCTCCCTTGCGCATCGCCCGAAACCGAGCCGAGGATCTCCTTCAATTGCACCGCCTCCTCGGATTCCTGCACCATGACCAGTTCCTCATCGGCGAGCTGGCCGCTCAGCAGCCGCCACAGATCGAGCGTCAGGATGAAGGCGGCGAGCACCGAGAACACGATGCCGACGCCATAGACCACCGCCATCGACGCGCCGGTGACAGGCGCCGTGACATCCCAGTTGATCCGGGTCTGCGCCAGGCTGCCCTGGAACAGCAGCCAGACGATGTAGAGCATCACGGCGTGGCTCGCCGCGAGGCAGAACTTCTTGCCCGCGGGCGGCAGCTTCTGCACCACCATGTCGACACCCAGGTGGCCGTGTTCCTTGAGCGCGACCACCGCGCCCAGGAACGTCACCCAGATGAAGAGCCAGCGCGAGACCTCCTCCGACACCGTGATGCCCGAGTTGAAGCCGTAGCGCAGCACCACGTTGCCGAACACCAGCACCACCATCACCGCGAGGAAGAAGGCGATCACGGCCTCGATGCTGGAACAGATGCGGTCGATCCATCGATTCATGTTGTTTGTCTCTTGTGAACCGCGGTCCCGACGCTCAGACCGCGGCTTCCCGGTTCATATCGACCAGGGCTCGCAATGCTGCCAGATAGGACTGGGGTCCGAGCCCCTGGATGGTCCCCTTGACCGCCGGCGAAATGATGGAGTGGGCGCGCCACGCCTCGCGCGCCGCGATGTTCGACATGTGGACCTCTAGCATCGGAAATGGCATCGCCTTGATCGCGTCGTGCAGCGGCACGCCGTGCTGGGTCAGGCCGGCCGGGTTCACCAGCGCGCCTTGCGCCTCGTCGATGTTCCGGTGCAGGAAATTGATCAGCTCGCCTTCGATGTTCGACTGGACGATGTCCAGCGTGACGCCGAGTTCGCCGGCCAGCTTCTCGAGCCGGGCGTTGATCTCGGCCAGAGTGGTCGTGCCGTAGATGTGGGGTTCGCGGCGCCCGAACAGGTTCAGGTTCGGGCCGTGCAGGACAAGGATCTTCATGGTGCGGCCGCCTTGCGGATGCGGGCGAGTTCGTCGTTGTAGAGCTTGACGATCGCCGGGTCGTAGCTGGCCGCGAACTTGTCGACCACGGGCTTGGCGATCTGGCGCATGCGGGCCTGCTCGGCCGGCGCCACCTCGTTGAACTGCATGCCCTTGGCCTGCAGGTCGCCGACCGACTTCTGCGCCGCCGCGCGGCTCACCTGCCGCTGGTAGCCGCGGGCTTCGTCAGCCGCCTCGCGCATCCACTTCTGCTCGGTCGGGCTCAGCGAATCGAAGAACTTCTTGCTGACCAGCACGATGTTCGCTGCATAGACGTGGTTGGTCGCGCTCAGGTACTTCTGCACCTCGAAGAACTTGTTCGACAGGATCACCGAGAACGGGTTCTCCTGGCCGTCCACCGCCTTCGCTTCCAGCGCGCCATAGAGCTCCGCGAAGGGCATCGGCACCGGGTTCGCCTGGAAGGCCTTGAAGGTCTCGAGGAACACCGGGTTCGGGATCACGCGGATCTTCAGGCCGTCGAGGTCCTCGGGCTTGGCGATCGGCCGCTTGCTGTTGGTGACGTTGCGAAAGCCCAGGTCCCAGTAGCCGAGCGCGACCAGGCCCTTCTCGGGCAGCTTGGCGATCAGCGCCTGCCCCAGCGGGCCGTCGAGCAGGGCGTCGGCCTGCGCGAAGGTGCTGACCGCGAACGGGAAGTCGACCAGGCCGAATTCCTTCACGATGCCGGCCAGCGAGGTGGTGGCCGGGGCCGACATCTGTTGCACGCCGCCTTGCAGCGCCGATTGCTGCTGCAACTCGTTGCCGAGCTGCGAGGCCGGGAACTCCTGCACCTTCATCTTGCCGCCGCTCTTCTTGGCGAGCAGCTCGGCGAAGCGCTTGACGCCGAAGCTGACCGGGTGGTCGGCATTGTTCAGGTGGCCGAAGCGGATGACGCGCTCCTGCGCGCCCTGGGCCAGGGCCGGCATGACCAGGGCGAGCGAGAGGCCGGCGCCGGCCAGCGAACGAAGTAGGAATCTCAAGGCGGTCTCCAGAAGGTGATGGGCGATGCGCCACGATCATAGTGACAAGTGGAAATGTTTTCCACAAGGGAAAACACTTGTCAGATTCCGGAGTAAAGTTGCGCTGACATGAGCGCAATACTGGAACGCAGCTTCAAGTTGATGGAGCACCTGGCGGCCCATCCCGAGGGACGGCCGCTCTCTACCCTGGCCGGCGACCTGCAGATGCCGCTGAGCGCGACGCATCGGCTGCTGGCCGAGCTGATCCGCTGCGGCTACGTGCGCCAGGACCAGAGCCACGGCGACTACATGCTGACCATCAAGCTGGTCTCACTGGGCTTGAGCTTCCTGAGCAACAGCGGGATCGTCGACGTCGCCCAGCCGCTGCTCGACCGGCTGGCGGCCGAGTCGGGCGAACTGGTGCGCCTGGCGGTGGTCGACGGCGACGAGCTGACCTTCGTCGCCAAGGCGCAGGGCGCGACCCGGGGCCTGCGCTACGACCCCGACATGGGACTGTCCGTGAACCTTTCCTGCAGTTCGGCCGGCCATGCCTGGCTGTCAACCATGAGCGACGAGCAGGCCCTCGAACTGGTGGCCCGCCAGGGCTTCGGCAAGCCGGAGGACTACGGCCCCAGGGCGCCGACCACGGTGAAGGCGCTGCTGGCCTACCTGCGGGCGGCGCGCAAGCGCGGCTTCAGCATGATCAACGAGGTCTTCGCGCCGGCCATGACCGCGATGGCGGCGCCGGTGCGCATCGGCAACGGCGCGGTGATCGGCGTCATCACGATCGCCGGCCCGCTGGTGCGGCTGACCGAGGAACGGATGCTGGCGCTGGGGCCGGTGCTGCTGGCCACCGCCGAAGAGGTAGCCCACGCCAGCGGCGCCTCGGCGCTGTTCAAGCGCCGCGCCTGACGCGCCCGCAGCGGAGCCGCCCACGCGCGTTCGGCGCACTCGGCGCATCCGCGCCGACCGCCGCCGTCCGCCTTCCCTGCTGCTGAACGACGCCGTTTCCCGCCCCCGTCCAAAAGGAATAGGAGCGCCGCTGACGTTACAAAAGGCATACGCAATCACGAAAGTCACGAAATGAGGTATTTGAGAATATAAACACAAAGTACTCATCTACTCGGCGCGAGCCATCGAAGCCATGTCTAGCCGCTGTCCGTTCCATCTGCAGCTGGTCGCTGCTTCCGTGACTGCCCTGTTGTCGGCATGCGGGGGCGGCAGTGGCAGTGGCGACAACACCGCCGGCCTGCTGGCCGCGGGAATCCCGAACCAGGCCAAGGGCGAGTCGGGAGAACAGGCGGTCGCCCCCGAGGCGACGCCTCCGCCAGCGCCTCCGCCGGCGACGGGAACAGAGGCGGAGGCGGCGGCGGCCAGACCGCCCGGCCCGCGGTCGGTGCGCACGCTGGCCGACATCGCGCGCGAGGTGGCGCGCGAACGCGACAGGCCGGCGCCCATCGACCGGGGCGAGCCCTCCAAGACGACGGCGTCCGAACAGAAGGACGGGCCGGGAACGCTGGGCGAGTGGTCGACCGCGGCGAGCTGGCCGATCAACGCGATCCACGCCATCCTGACACCGGACGGCAAGATCATGAGCTACGGCACCGACCCGAGCGGGGTGCAGGGTGCGCAGCTCTATTACGACGTGTGGACTCCGACGACCAACGCCCATGCGCTGCTGCAGCACAGCACGCACACCGATCTCTTCTGCAGCGCCCAGGCGATGCTGCCGACTACCGGCCAGGTGCTGCTGGCAGGCGGCGACACGCGTGGCCYGAACAACGGCACGCCGGTCAACTGGGGCGTGCGAGACACCAACCTGTTCGATCCGGTGCTGCTCGAGTTGAAGGCCTCGGGCACGCCGATGCAGTTCGCGCGCTGGTACGGCTCGCTGTTTCCGCTGGCGGACGGTCGCGTGCTGGTGGCGGCCGGCATCAACGAGACCGGTGCCGGCTCCGGGCCGCCTGAACTCTACACGCCGGGCTCGGGCTGGAGAACGCTCTCCAAGATCACTTGGCCCGCCGACTGGTTCTACCCGCGCGGCTTCCTCGGGCCGGACGGCAAGATCGTGATCGCGAGCGGCAGCACGCTCTACCGCCTCGACGTCGAGGCGGAGACGATGAACATCATCGGCACGCTGCCCCGGGACATCGACTGGATGATGCCCTGGGCCCTGTTCGACCGCGGCCGGATGATGCTGGTCGACGAAGCGGGCGGCGCGGTGGTGGTCGACGTCAACGGCGGCACGCCGGTCATCACGCCGATCGCCGGCCCCGGGACCAATCGCGTCTGGGGCACAGCCACCGTGATGGCCGACGGCAAGGTTGCCGTCACCGGCGGCTCCTCGCAGGACAACCTGCTGACCAACACCGCCTTCACGACCCTGATCTGGGACCCGGCGACCAAAACCTGGACCACCGGCGCATCGGCCGTGAAGCCTCGGCTGTACCACTCGACGGCGCTCCTGCTACCCGACGCCACCGTGCTCTCGGTGGGCGGTGGCTCGCCGGGCCCTGTGGTCAACCTGAACGCCGAGATCTACTCGCCCCCGTACCTGTTCGACAGCAATGGCCAGCGGCAGGCACGTCCGATGATCGACTCGGCGCCGGCCAAGGTGGACCTGGGCTCGACCTTCAACGTGTCGGTGGTGTCGGGCCGGACGATCCAGCGCGTGACCTTGATCCGGACCGGCTCCGTGACCCATTCAACCAACTTCGAGCAACGCTTTCTCGAGCTGCCTTTCACGCAGCAGACCGGCAGCTCGAACCTGAGCGTCACGCTGAACGAAGGACCAAACACGGTCCCGATCGGCTACTACATGCTGTTCGTCATCGACAGCGCCGGCGTGCCTTCGATCTCGAAGATCGTCAAGGTCGATGCCAACTGGGCGGCTGCGTCCGACCAGGGGCAGACCTTGACGCTGCCGACCCCGACCACGGTGCGCTACGGCACCGGCAGCCGGTGGGTGCAGAAGAGCGCCTCCGGCACCCTGGCGTGCAGCAACGAATACTTCGGCGCCAACCCTGCCCCCGGAACCGCAAAGACCTGCCAGGTGCTGGCACCGCTGGCCGCCAGCGTCGTGCGGGGCACCGAAACCCCGGCGGGCGACAAGCTGGTCGGCAACGAGGGGGCTGCGTTCAGCATGGCCGTTGCGAGCTTGGTGAGCTTCGGAGCGGACACGCGCTGGATCAGCAAGATGGTGTCGGGGGCCGCAAGCTGCTCCAGCACCTTCTTCGGCACGGACCCCGCACCGATGACCGCGAAGGTCTGCTATGCCAGCACATCCCCGACCTCGGCTCCGCCGCCCCCGCCGCCCCCACCGCCGCCGCCCCCGCCTCCGCCGCCACCTCCACCGCCGCCCTACATTACCCTGGCGCCGGAAGGCGGCAGCTTCACCGTCGCGGCCGGCACGCTCGTGCGCTACGGCGCGGACACGCGCTGGATCGAGCGGACCGTGAGCGGCACCGGGACTTGCACCAACGCCTTCTTCGGCTCCGATCCCGCGCCCTTCACGGTGAAGTCCTGCACCACGCCGTCGACCGCTCCAGCGCCAGCGCCGGCCCCGGCCCCGGCTCCAGCTCCAGCTCCAGCCCCAGCCCCAGCCCCAGCCCCAGCTCCAGCTCCAGCTCCAGCCCCAGCCCCAGCTCCAGCTCCAGCTCCAGCTCCAGCTCCAGCTCCAGCTCCAGCGCCGGCCCCGGCCCCGGCCCCGGCCCCGGCTCCAGCTCCAGCTCCAGCCCCAGCCCCGGCACCAGCGCCGGCCACGACCCTGGCGCAGGAAGGCGGCAGCTTCACCGTCSCGGCCGGCACGGTCGTTCGCTACGGTGCCGACACACGATGGATCACGAAGACCGTGTCCGGCACCGTGAGTTGCACGAACGCCTCCTTCGGCGGCGACCCCGCGCCCTTCGTTGTCAAGTCCTGCGTCACGGGCTGAGCTCGGGCAGGCGTCGCCTCAACGCAGCGCGGAGCAGAACACCGCGCCCTTGTCGGCCCGCGGCTGCAGCCGGATGTCGCTGCCGTGCAGTTGCAGGATGCGCTGCACGATGACCAGCCCGAGGCCGCCGCTGCGGCCGGTCGARGTCGATAACAGCGGMCGCGTGAAGAGGCTCTGGCGCAGCTCGCCGGGGATGCCCGGACCGGTGTCGCTGATCTCGACCGCCACGCCCTCCCCATCCGCGCGCAGCACCACGGCGATCTCGCCGCCCTCGGGCGTGTGGCGGATCGCGTTGTCGAGCAGGTTGGTCAGCACCCGCTCGATCAGGCCCAGGTCCGCCGTCACCACCGGCAGCCCCGAAGGGATGTCCGCCACCACCCGCTGCCGCCGCGCCTCGGCCGCCAGCTCGAACTTCTGGAACACGTCTTGCACCAGGTCGGCCAGCGCGAAGCGTTCTTTCTCGGGCTTGACAACCCCATACTCCAGCCGTGCCAGCTCGAACAGCTCCTGCGCCAGCCGCCCCACCTTGCGGCTCTGCCCGAGCGCGATCTCGAGGTAGCGCCGGCGCTCGGCCGGCGCCAGCGTGTCGGACTTTATGAGCAGCGTCTCGAGGTAGCCGTGCAGCGAGGTCAGGGGCGTGCGCAGGTCGTGCGAGATGTTGGCGAACAGCTCGCGCCGCTGCTGGTCCTGAAGGCCTGGCCCAGCATGGCGATCTCGTCGCCGCCGCCCTGCCCCGCGTCCCCCAGCGACGGCGCGGCGCCCTCCAGGGCGGCCGCGCCCTCGCTGTCGAACTGGCAGACCGCTGCGGTCAACCGCCTCAGCGGACGCGTGATCAGGTGGAACGCCGCCAGCCCCGCGAGCAGTCCCAGCAGCGCGACCAGCGCGATCGACCACAGCGTGGTGCGCAACACGCTGCTGGCCGCCACGTTGGCCGCCAGCGCCTCGCGCTCTTCGCCCGACTGCACCACGTACACGAAGCCGGCATCGCGCCCGTCGATCTTCAGCGGCGCCGCGCTGAAGACCTTGCGGCGGCCCTCGGCCCGTGGGTCGTCGCCCAGCACCGGCAACGGTGCACAGTCCAGCAGGCGGTGGATCGGTGCCAGGTCGACACGGTCGAGCTTCAGGTGCCCCGGCGGCGCCGCCTGCGCCTCGATCCGACCATCGGGCGCCAGCATGTAGACCTCGACGCTGGGATTGACGGCCATCAGCTTGTCGAACAGGTCGTGCACCCCCGCGCGGTTGAGCGCACCGCTCTCCATGAAGATCGGGTTGCTGGCCGCGATGTGGGCCGCTAGGCCGGCCGAGAGGCGCTGTGTGACCTCCTGTTCGTGGCGCCCGCTGGCCTGCATCTGCAGCYAGGCCGAGGCGCCGCAACAGGCCAGCAGCAGCAGCGCGAACACCAGCGACAGCCGTTGCGAAAGGGTGCCGCGCAGCCTCATGGGGTCGCCTCGTCGGTGCCGCCCGGCGCCAGCTTGTAGCCGCGCCCACAGATGGTTCGGCGGCAGTTGAGTCGCCTCGTGCGACTCGACGCTGCTGGAGCGCGCGGCCGTGTTCATTTCGAACCGAGCCCAATCTTTGCAAACGACCCTCTTGAAGGACCCTTGAAATGAACCCGCTTTCCGCAACCCTCCTGGCCACCTGCCTGGCCCTCGGCTCGCTCGCGGCCTTCGCCACCGACGACATGAAGAAGGACGAGATGACCAAGCATTCGATGGCCAAGGACGGCATGAAGAAGGACGCGATGGGCAAGAGCGACGCCATGAAGAAGGACGCCATGAAAAAAGACGAGATGAAGAAGTAGCCCTCGCGCCCCGCTGTCGACGAGGTCCTCCATGCTCTTCTTCCTTTTGTCGTACCTGGCCGGCGCGCTGACCCTGTTCGCGCCCTGCATCCTTCCGGTCCTGCCCTTCGTGTTCGCCCGGGTCGACCTGGCGAACGACTACGGCCGGATCATGGGCGTGGCGCTGGTCGCGCCGCGCTGGGCCGACCGGCTCGGCCGGCCGCTGGTGGCGCTTGGCGCGCGCCTCTCCGGCGCGGCAACCTCGGGCCCCGGGGCCGCGCGCCGCCCGGCCCTCGCCTCCTTCGTTCTCGGCGCCGCCACCGGCCTGCTGTGGGCTCCGTGCGCCGGACCCATCCTCGGCCTGGTCCTGACCGGCGCGGCGATCGAGGGCCCGAGCCTGCGGACCGCCCTGCTCCTGCTCGCCTATGCCGGGGCGGCCAGCGCGCTGGCCCTGGTGCTGCTGGCCGGCGCCCGGATGCTCGGGGCGGTGAAGCGCCTGGCCAGCATCGGCGAAGGGTTCCGCAGGGGGCTCGGCGTCGCCGTGCTGGCCGCTGTCGCCGCGGTGGCGCTCGGCCTCGACACCGGCTGGCTGGCGCAGCTGTCGCCCGCCGGCGGCGCGGCGATCGAGAAGACCTTGCTGCAACGCCTGAAAGCGCCGACGCCGCTCGCCGCCGGCTTCATGCCGGTCCAGGCGCGCGCGGCGGCTCCGGTCCCCCTCGACCTGCCGGTCGAAGGCAGCCTGCCGTCCGCTGACCGGCGTCGTCGACTGGCTCAACTCGCCACCGCTGTCCACCGAAGGGCTGCGCGGCAAGGTGGTGCTGGTCGACTTCTGGACCTTCGGCTGCATCAACTGCCGCAATGCGCTGCCCTACGTGAGCGAATGGCATCACAAGTAACAAGGACCAGGGCCTGGTCGTGCTCGGCGTGCATGCGCCTGAATTCGCCTACGAGAAGAATATCGGCAACGTGACGAAGGCCGTGGCCGACATGGGCATCGGGTTTCCGGTGGCGATCGACAACAACTTCGCGATCTGGCGGGCGTTCCGCAACAACTACTGGCCGGCCCTCTACCTCGTGGATGCCGAGGGCCGCATCCGCTTCCATCATTTCGGTGACGGCGAATACCAAAGGTCGGAATTGTGATCAAGCAATTGCTCGAGGAGGCCCGAAAGGAGGGCAAGCGCACCTGAACCGCCGCGTGGTGCGCTAGCATCCGGRCTCTCGCCCCTGCCGCACCGGCAGGATCGATCCAAGGAAGAGCATAGATGCGCAGCGGCAACGAAGAGATTGCCTGGCCGTTCCTGACGGGCGGCGGCCGGCTCGGCGTGTTGATCGCGGAGCTCGACTGGGGCCGGACCTCCCTCGGCCCGATCGCCGGCTGGCCACCCTACGTGAAGAACGCCACGGCGCTGATGCTGCGCTCGAAGGTCCCGATCGTGATGCTGTGGGGCGAGGCCGGCGTGATGGTCTACAACGACGCCTACGCGGTCTTCGCGGGCAGAAGGCACCCCGACCTGCTCGGCTCCAACGTTCGCGAAGGCTGGGACGAGGTCGCCGACTTCAACGACAACGTCATGACGGTCGGGCTGGCAGGCGGAACGCTCAACTACGAGGACCAGGAACTCACGCTGCACCGCAACGGTCGCGCCGAGCAGGTCTGGATGAACCTCGACTACTCGCCACTGCTCGACGAGGCCGGGCGGCCTGCGGGCGTGATGGCGGTGGTCGTCGAGACCACCGCGAAGGTGATGGCCGAGCGACGCTTGAGCAGCGAGCGCGAGCGCCTGGCGCAGCTCTTCGAGCAGGCGCCGAGCTTCATGGCCATGCTGCGCGGTCCCGAACACCGGATCGAGCTCGCCAATCCGGGCTACATGCGCCTGGTCGACCATCGGCCCGTGCTCGGGCGGACCCTCGCCGAAGCCCTCCCCGACGCCGCCGCGCAAGGCTACCTGGCGCTGCTGGACCAGGTCTACGCCAGCGGCGAAGCCCACTCGGCCACCAGCGCCAAGTACGCGGTCCAGGCCGAGCCCGGCGGCCCGGTCAGCGAGCGCTACCTCGACTTCGTGTTCCAGCCGATCCGCAACGCGGACAACTGCGTCGCCGGCATCTTCGTGCAAGGCGTCGATGTCACCGACCGAACCGAATCGGTCCATGCGCTGAGGCGGACCGAAGAACAACTGCTGGCCCTCAACGCCGACCTGGAGCGCCAGGTGATCGAACGCTCGCGCGAACGCGGCCTGTTCTGGGCGCTGACTTCGGACCTCCTCGGCGTCCTCAACGGCGACGGCCTGTTCGAGACCTCCAATCCGGCGTGGCAGTCGGTGCTCGGCTGGTCGGAGGAAGAAGTCGCTGGCACCCCGATCTTCGAGCTGCTGCACCCGGACGACCGCGAGGCCACGCGCCTGGGCTTCGCGCAGTTGCTCGGCGGAACGCCGGTACTGAACTTCGTCAACCGCTACCGCTGCAAGGACGGTTCCTACCGCTGGCTGTCGTGGATCGGCGTGCCCGAGGAGGGCAAGTACTACTGCAGCGGCCGCGACATCACGGCCGAGAAGGAAGCCCAACTGGAGCTCGCCCTGGCCCAGGAAGCGCTGCGCCAATCGCAGAAGATGGAAGCCGTCGGGCAGCTCACGGGCGGCATCGCACACGATTTCAACAACCTGCTCGGCGGCATCAGCACCAGCCTCCAGGTGCTCGAGGCGCGACTGGCCAAGGGCAGGCTCGATGGCGTCGAGCGCTACATCGGCATGGGACAGGACTCGGTGCGCCGCGCCGCCGCCCTGACGCAGCGACTGCTGGCCTTCTCGCGGCGACAGACGCTGGACCCGAAGCCGACCGACATCAACCGCCTGGTCGGCGGCATGGAAGAGCTGATCCGGCGCACGGTGGGCCCGGCCATTGCGCTCGAGGTGATCGGCGCCGGCGGTCTCTGGCTGACCCGGGTCGATGCGTCCCAGCTCGAGAACTCCCTGCTGAACCTCTGCATCAATGCCCGCGACGCCATGCCGGACGGCGGCCGACTGACCATCGCGACCACCAACGAATCGTTCGACGACCGGGCCGCCGCGGAACGCGAGCTTCCGGCCGGCCAGTACATCTCGCTGTGCGTCACCGACACCGGGGTCGGCATGTCAACCGAGGTCATGGCGCGCGCCTTCGATCCCTTCTACACCACCAAGCCGCTGGGCCGGGGCACCGGCCTAGGGCTGTCGATGGTCTACGGCTTCGTGCGGCAATCGGGCGGCCAGGTCCGCATCCGGTCGAGGCACGGTCACGGCACCACGATGGGCCTCTACCTCCCGAGGCATATCGGGGAAGGCGGCGAGGACGACATCGCCGGCAACCGGGAAGCGATGGAGCGAGGCGGCGGCGAGACCGTGCTCGTGATCGAGGACGAGGCCACCATCCGGCTGCTGATCACCGAAGTGCTCCACGAGGCCGGCTACCAGGTCATCGCCGCCGAGGACGGGCGCGCCGGCATGCGTATCTTCGAGTCAGCCCGCCGCATCGACCTGCTGGTCAGCGACGTCGGCTTGCCGGGCGGCATGAACGGCCGCCAGGTCGCCGATGCGGCGCGGGTCATGCGGCCCGGGCTCAAGGTGCTGTTCATCACCGGCTATGCCGAGAACGCCGCCGTCGGCAACGGCCATCTGGAGCCCGGGATGGAAGTGATGACCAAGCCCTTCGAGGTCACCGCGCTGGTGAACAGGGTGCGGGCCATGACCGCGCGCTGATGCGCCTCGCCCAGGGCTGCGCGAACCGCCCTGGTTTCATCCGCAACACCGGTCGGCTTCAGCTGAAGCCGGCCGTGCGCCCCTGCAATGTCCCGGCAATCGCCGCGCCTCAAAGTCCTGCCATGGACCACCGGCTGCGCATCCGTCGGCGGTTCACCTTCAACCCCGATGCAACCGGCCAGGAGCCTGCCATGACCACGACCCTCGATCCCACCCTCGCGCGCCGCCAGGCGCCGCTACGCACCCCGACGGCACTCGGCGCCGAAGCCCGGCGCGACATCGGCGCCGGCCTCGCGACCTTGCTGGCGGACAGCTTCGCGCTGTATCTCAAGACCAAGAACTTCCACTGGCACATGTCCGGCCCGCACTTCCGCGACTACCACCTGATGCTCGACGAACAGTCGGACGAGATCTTCGCCACCACCGACCCGATCGCCGAGCGCGCCCGCAAGCTCGGCGGCAGCACCCTGCGCTCGATCGGCGAAATCTCGCGCCATCAGCGCCTGTCGGACAACGATGCGCCCTTCGTGACGCCCGCCGACATGCTGGCCGAGCTGCGCCAGGACAATCTGCGCCTGGTCGACTTCATGCGCTCCACCCACGCCTTGTGCGACGCGCACGGCGACATCGCCACGGCGAGCCTGCTGGAGAACTGGATCGACGAGGCCGAGCGGCGCGCCTGGTTCCTGTTCGAGACCGGGCGCAGCGCCTGAAGAGGAGAGTTTTGATGTTCAACCGACGTGATTTCTCCCTCATGGTGGCAGGCGCGGGCGCTTCGCTGCTCACTGCGACTTCGATGGCACAGACCGCCTCCCCGCCTCGGCGCAGCGCCGCCAACGTGCGCGTTCGCAATGTGGTTCTGGTGCACGGCGCCTATGCCGACGGCTCCTGCTGGACCGAGGTGATCGCCCGCCTGCAGGCGGCAGGCCTGCGCGCCACGGCGGTGCAGAACCCGCTGACCTCGCTCGATGACGACGTTCAGGCGACGCGCCGCATCCTCGCGCTGCAGGACGGCCCGACCGTGCTGGTCGGCCATTCGTGGGCCGGCATGGTCATCAGCGAAGCGGGAGTCCATGAGAAGGTATCGGCGCTGGTCTACGTCTCGGCCCGGGCACCCGATGCCGGCGAGGACTTCGGCGCCTTGGCCACTAAGTTTCCCAAGCCCCCGGCCAGTGCGGGCCTGGTCAGCGCGGGCGGCTTTGCGCAATTGAGCGAGGAGGCCTTCCTGCGTGACTTCGCGGGCGACATCGACCCGGTCAGGGCACGCGTGCTCTACGCCGTGCAGGGCCGCGTGGCATCGACCTTGTTCAACGGCCGCACGACCGTCGCGGCCTGGCGCAGCAAGCCGTCCTGGTACCAGGTCTCGAGCAACGACCGCACGATCGACCCGGATCTCGAGCGCTTCCTGGCCAAGCGCATGAATGCCAGGACCATCGAGCTGCCGTCGAGCCACCTGGCCCTGATCTCGCATCCGGACGAGATCACCGACCTGATCCTCGACGCCGCGGCGGACTGATCCGGCTCAGTGCAGTACCTGCACCTGCGGCTCGAACACGTAGCCGGCGCCGCGCTCCGTGCGGATCATCTTCGGCGCCGAGGCATCGACCTCGATCTTGCGCCGCAGCCGCAGGATCTGGACGTCGATCGAGCGGTCGTACACCTCGGCCCCGTGCAGCCGCGACATCTCGAGCAGTTGGTCGCGCGACAGCACGCGCTGCGGCTGCTCGCACAGCGCCAGCAGCAGGTTGAACTCCCCGTTGCTGAGTTCGACGCGCTGCCCCTCGGGCGAGGTCAGCCGGCGCGCCAGCAGGTTGAGCTCCCAGCCCGCGAAGCGATAGGCGCGGCGCTTGGTGCTGCGGCCGAGCGGCACGGCGTCGGCCCGGGCCTGGTAGCGGCGCAGCACCGCCCGGATCCGCGCCAACATCTCGCGGTTGCTGAAGGGCTTGGTGACATAGTCGTCGGCCGCAATCTCCAGGCCCATCACGCGATCGGCCTCGTCCTGCTTGCCCGTGACGATGATGACCGGAACCTCGCTGGTGTCGCGCAGCGTGCGCGCCAGCTGCATGCCATCCTCGCCGCCCAGCCGGAGGTCGAGCAGGACCAGGTCGATCACGTTTTCCTGGAGGATCGCGTTCATCTCGGCGCCGCTGGCCACGGCGCTGACCTGAAATTCGTTCTCGGCCAGATAAGCCGAGATCAGCTCGCGCAAGGCCGGATCGTCATCGACGACGAGGATGTGGGGTGAGGCGGTGTTCATGGCGATCGAAGCGTACTTCAATCGATCCTACGAGAGCCTACCGGCAGGTTACAAGTGAAACCGATCGACCCGGATCTGACATCCCGCCGGCACCCGCATCTGCGCCAATCGGTCCCAGGGGCACTCTGCACGGCCCCGTCAATGCACAAGGACGGATTCATGTCGAAGATCTTGGTTATCGAGGAAGATAGCGCGATGCGCGTGCTGATCTCCGAATGGCTGGCCGGCGAGGGACACGAGGTTCGCTCGCTGCCGCGGCACCAGGCCACGGCCGACGACACCATCGATCTGATCGTCCTCGACCTGCCGCACCCGCGCTGCCGCGGCCCCGAAACCACCGACGCCGTGCAGGCCGTGCATGCCGCGTATCCGCATGCCTCGGTGATCGGCATCTCGACTCGGCTCGGACGCAGCCTGGGCAGCGATTCCGACCCCACCCGCGCGCTCGGCGTCAGCCGGCTGCTGGCCAAGCCCTGCAGCAGGGAAGAACTCCTCGGTGCCGTGGCGGCCACGCTCCAAGCGCATGACATCGGGTGACCGCCTGAGGCAACGGATCATCGCCGCGGGCGTCGTCCTGGTCGCGGCCTTCGCCGGCGCGGCGGTCTACGACGGCTGGCGCCTGCACCAGCAGATCATGCTGGCGAACGAGCGCGAGATCGGCAACCTGGCCAAGGCGTTGGCCGAGCAAGGCGCCAGGACCCTGCAGGCCGTGGACGTGCTGCTGCGCGACACCAGCGAATGGTGGGAGACGACCGGCCGCGCGCTGCCTCCCGACGCCATTGCCGACGCCCTGGCGTCGCGCGTGGTCGGGGTGTCGCAGGTCAGCGTGCTGACCCTGGTCGATGCCCAGGGCATGCAGCGCCATCGCTCCCGGGTCACCGGGGAGCCGCTGGCCGATGTCTCCGACCGGCCCTATTTCCAGAGCCAGCGCGAGCGCGCCTCGGGCGGCCTCTACATCAACGAACCCGTCGTCACGCGCACCGAGCGGCTGCCGGCGCTGGTGGTGTCGCGCCGGCTCGACAAGCCGGACGGCAGCTTCGACGGCGTGGTCACGGCCATCGTCACACTGCAGGAGATCCAGGCCGCCTATTCGGCGATCGAACTCGGGGAAGGCGGCGCGCTGATCCTGACGCTCGACGACGGCACGCTCGTGGTGCGGCAGCCCGAGGCGACCGGCCTTGACGTCAACCGGCGCTACCCCGAACTGACGGCCTTCAAGGCCGCACCGCTGATCGATCGCTCGGTCAGCCCGGTCGACGGCCGGGTCAAGCTGGTCGCGGCCGTAGGCGTCGGCAAGAGGCCGCTGACGCTAACCATCACGCGCGACGAGGACCATGCCCTGCGGCCCTGGCACGACGAGATGCGCAGCGCCATCATCCGCACCCTGCTGCTGACCGCCCTGGTGGTGCTGACCATCGCGGGCCTGCTGCGCCAGCTGCGGCGGCTGGAGGCCGGCGAAGCCGAGAAGGCGGCGCTTGAGGCCCGGCTGCAGAAGGCCGAGCGGCTGGAGTCGCTCGGCACCCTGGCGGGCGGCATCGCCCACGACTTCAACAACATCCTCGGCGCCATCCTCGGCTTCGGCGAGATGGCCCAGCAGCATGCCGAGCCGGGCAGCGACATGCGGCGCTACATCGACCGCGTGATGCAGGCCGGCGCGCGGGCGCGGGTGCTGGTGCGCCGCATCCTGGACTTCAGCCGCAGCGGCGTGGCCGACCGTGTCCCGGTCAACATCCAGGCGGTGACCGAGGAAGCCATCGCGATGCTCAGGCCCACGTTGCCCGAGGCGATCCGCTTCGAAGCGAAGCTCGAGACCGGCACGGCCGCCGTGCTGGGGGATGGCACCCAGCTCTACCAGGTGGTCATGAACCTGTGCACCAATGCGGCCCAGGCGATCGGCGACGCCGGCACCATCGAGGTCCGGCTGGAGCGCGTGCAGTCCGACGCGCCGAAGCCGCTGCTGCACGGCGAGCTCGCTGCGGGTGCCTATGTCCGGCTGGGGGTGTCCGACGATGGCCGCGGCATGTCGGCCGACGTGCTTCAGCGCGCCTTCGACCCCTTCTTCACGACCAAGAAGGTCGGCGAAGGCACCGGGCTGGGCCTCTCGATGGTCCATGGCATCGTGACCGATCTCGGCGGCGCGATCGACATCGCGACCGAAACCGGGCGCGGCACCCGGGTCACGGTCTGGCTGCCGGTGTCGGGCGAATCCGAAATCGCGCCGCAGCGGGCCGACCCGACCTGGCCGCGCGGCAACGGCCAGGTCGTGATGGTGGTCGACGACGAGCAACCGCTGGTCGAGCTGGCCGAGGAACTGCTGGCCGAACTGGGCTACGAGCCGGTCGGCTTCGATTCGAGCGAGCGGGCACTCGAGGCCTTTCTGGCCGACCCGCAGCGCTTCGACGCCGTGCTCACCGACGAGATGCTGCCGGGCCTCGCGGGCAGCGAGCTGACCCGCCGGCTGCTGGCGCTTCGCCCCGCGCTGCCGGTGATCCTGGTCAGCGGCAACGTCGGCTCGGCGCTCGAGCAGCGGGCGCGCGACGCCGGCGTGGTGGCGCTGCTGCGCAAGCCGCTCGGCCTCCAGGAGCTGGCCGACACCCTGGCGCGAACGCTCCGTTGCAGCTGAAACCACCTGCCGCGGGACCGCAATCTGGGCGCAACGGGCGAGGCCGACATTGGAGGCTCCACTCAACCAAAGGAAGCACCATGAGCACCATCACCACTCCCGACGGCACCCGCATCTACTACAAGGACTGGGGCAGCGGCCAGCCGATCGTCTTCAGCCACGGCTGGCCCCTGTCCTCCGACGCCTTCGAAGACCAGATGTTCTTCCTGGCCTCGCAAGGGTTCCGCTGCATCGCCCACGACCGCCGCGGCCACGGGCGCTCCAGCCAGCCCTGGCAGGGCAACGACATGGACACCTATGCCGACGACCTGGCGGCGCTGGTGCAACAGCTCGACTTGAAGGACGCGATCCACGTCGGCCACTCGACCGGCGGCGGGGAGGTCGCGCGCTACATCGGGCGCCACGGCACCGGGCGCGTCGCCAAGGCGGTGCTGATCGGCGCCGTGCCGCCGCTGATGCTCAAGACCGAAGCCAACCCGGGCGGCACGCCGCTCGAGGCCTTCGACCAGATCCGCGCCGGCGTGCTGGTCGACCGCTCGCAGTTCTGGAAGGACTTGAGCCTGCCCTTCTACGGCTACAACCGGCCGGGCGCCAAGGTGTCCGAAGGCGTGCGCGAATCGTTCTGGCTCCAGGGCATGGCCGCCGGCATGCCGGCCTCGTACTTCTGCGTCAAGGCCTTCTCGGAGACCGACCTGACCGAAGACCTGAAGGAGTTCGACGTACCGACCTTGATTCTGCACGGCGACGACGACCAGATCGTGCCGATCGCCGACTCGGCCCTGCTCTCGGCCAAGCTCGTGAAGGGCGCCATCCTGAAGATCTTCAAGGGAGCGCCGCACGGCATGTGCACGACACGCAAGGACGAGGTCAGCGCCGAGTTGCTGGCCTTCGCCAGGGCTTGAGCACCGACGACCCGACGGCACTCAGGGTGCGAGCAGACTCGACGAAGCCGCCGGGTCGATGTAAGTAATTCGGCTGCCTATGCGTTTCGCCCCCGGGTCGTCACAATGGCCCGCCCGACGGTCGATGTTGAAGGACTGCAAGCCGGATGACATCCCAGCCCATCTTCGCCACGTTCCGAGGCGCCCTCATGGGCGCTTTGGTGCTGGCGGCCGTGTCGGGCTGCGCGCTGGTGGTGCGCGGCACTCAGCAGGACATCCAGGTCCATGCGGTCTCGTCAGAAGGCAAGTCCATCGACGTGCTGGAATGCCGGCCGACCGGCGGCGCCGCGGCAGCGCCGTCGGCCCCCAAGCTCACGGTGCGGCGTTCGATCGACGACTTGCAGATCGACTGCATCTCCCAGGGCCGGGTCGTGGCCAGTGCCAAGGTCATCTCGCGCGCAGACATGGGCCTGCTGAGCCTGGTGGTGGGTGGCGTGATCAGCGCCACCGTCGATCAGCTGTCGGGCGCAGCCTATGCCTATCCGGAGTGGATCACGCTGGTGGCCGGCGAGGAGCGGATCTACGACCGCAGGGACAGCACGGACGGCCCGCTCGCCGGCACCTTCGCCAGGCGGCTCGGGCCTGCCGTCGCCGCCAGCCTCGTCGTGCTGCCGGCGAACGACCTCGCGCGGTACTATCGGGCCAACTTCAACGTCAGCGCCAGCCAGCTGCTCCGGCCCGGGGCCCGGAGCACCGGCCGCGACACCTACGGGGCCGAGAAACTCGCCACGGCGATGAACTGCAGCGCGACCCCGCGCGCCATCCTGGTCGAGAAAGGCGCCGGCTTCGAAACCCACCAGGTGCGATGTTCCGAAGGCAACGATCTGTCGATCCGCTGCGAGTTCGGCAACTGTCGCGTCCAGCCGCCCCTGCTGCAGGTCGACGCCGCGTCCCTACCCGGCCCCGCCGTGCAGACCAGTGCCCTGATGCTCGCGCCGAGATAGCGGCGCCGCCCCTTCCTGACCTCAGTCGCGACCGCGGCCGCGCAGCAGCGACATAGCCAGCGTGGCCAGCACCGCTCCCGCCGCGGCCGAGATCAGCGTCGCTTTCACGGGCTCGTCGGCGATGTATTGYGTGCAGGCGTCCCGGGCGCGCTGCAACTGGCCCTCGGCTTCGTGCAGCTTCCTGCCGGCCGCATTGACCGCATCCCTGGCATAGGCGCGACCGGTCTGGGCAACGTCACCGGCGATGTCCCTGGCGTCGTTCGCGAGGCCCTTGACCGTGTCCAGGCCTTCACGCCCGGTGGCCTTGGCGTCCTCGATAGCGGGACGGATCGATTGCACGGCATCGGCCCCGACGCGCCGCGCCTCCGCCGCATAGCCTTGCGCGGCATCGACCGCGTCGCGCCCGGCCTGCCGGGCTTCCTCCGCCAGTTGTGCGGGGGTCTTCACGTTTTCGGATTCCATGGCCAAGTCCCTTTCTTTCTGCTGCAAAGACAGAGGCGGCACCGCGCCGCCCTTGGGTCCACTGTCGATTCACGACTCTACACAGGCTGTCGGCCTGCGGAGGCAGGCGGCGTAGGGCAATGGCGGGGGCGACCGTCTCGAACTCGGGTCGAACCCGCAATCGATCACTTTTTCGACTGACTTTCGACGAAATTAAATCGCTTTTTGAATAGCCTGCTTGCTTCCAGAATGAGCGCCATGTCTTGCCCCCGGTCTCCGATCACCGGCCGCGGGAGGCGCAAAGTTCACTCGTTCAAAGGCCCCAAATGAAACATCTCCTTCCGTTGGCGCTCGGTCTGGCTGCCGCCTTGCTGAGTTCCGCCGCCATGGCTCAATCCGACACCCTGAGCWAGATCAAGGCGAGCGGCAGCATCAACATCGGCGGGCGCGACAGCCAGGTTCCGTTCTCCTACAAGCCGAACGGCGGCGGCGACCCCGTGGGCTTCACGAACGACATCTGCCTGAAGATCGTCGACGCCGTCAAGGCGAAGCTCGGCATGCCGAATCTCGAAGTGCGCTACACGATCCTCACGTCCACCAACCGGATTCCCTTGTTGACCAACGGCACCGTGGACCTCGACTGTGCCACCACGACCAACACGGTCCAGCGCCAGCAGCAGGTCGCATTCGCACCCAGCCATTTCGTCACCAACATCACCGCCGCGGTGAAGAAGAGCTCCGGCATCCAGTCGCTGACCGAACTGAACGGCAAGAAGGTCTCAACGGTCTCCGGCAGCACCGGCGTCCAGCTGCTGCGCGGCTACCGCWAGACCGGCAACATCGAGGTCGAGGAGCTCGCCGCCAAGGACACCGCGGACGGCTTCCTGCTGCTCGCCTCCGACCGGACCGTGGCCTACATCCTCGACGATGTGCAGCTCGCAGGCCTGATCGCGACCGCGCCGAACCCCGCTGACTTCAAGATCCTGATGCAGGAGTCGCTGYGCCACGAGCCCTACGGAATCATGTACCGCAAGGACGATCCGCAGTTCAAGGAGCTGGTCGACAAGACGGTGATCGAACTCATGACTTCGGGCGCGATCAACGAGATCTACGCCCGCTGGTTCACCAAGCCGATCCCGCCGACCAACGCGAACCTGAATTTCCCGATGACCGACGCCATCAAGGAAATCTACAAGAACCCCAACAACAAGGGCGTCTGACCCGGCCGCGTCCACGACGCGCGCGCTATCCGGCCTGGAACATCCGCGTGAAGTCGCAGGACTCTTGCGCCAGCATGATGACCGAGGCCAGCAGCGAGCTGCGATGCTCACCCTTGTACATGGCCACATAGGTCACGGGAGGCAGCGCCGGCGTGACGTCGATCTCGACCAGGGAGCCGTCCTTCAGCATCTGGCTGACCGCGTCCCTGGGCAGGTAGCTCACCCCGAGGCCGGAGATCGTGAGTCCGATCAGCGCCACCAAGTTGTGGATGACGATGGGCCTGGAGGGCTGGACGCCCAGGTCCTTCATCCAGCTGTCATAGAGCAGGCCCGTGCCGGATTTCGCGCCCTGGAGCAGCAGCTGATGGCGCGCGAGTTCGTGCAGGCGCATCGGCTTGCCGACCTCCACCAGGCCCGGCTTGCACATCCATGCGCTCTCGACCCGCCCGATGGCCTTGGTCGGAATGCGCGTGTCCGAGAACGCATCGGGCACGATGATCAGGTCGAGCTCATCGGTCAGAACCTTCTCGCGCAGATTGACGCTGCTGTCGACGTCGGGTTCGAGCGTCACCTTGGGGTAGTGCACCTGGATCAGTTCGACCCACCGCGGCAGCCAGGTCATGGCCGTGAGCTCGGTCACGCCGATGCGCACTCGGCGCTCGATCACATCGACCCGGCTGAACTGCTCGATGGCGGCATTGCGCTGGTCCAGCAGGTTCTTCGCCAGCATGAACATCTCCTCGCCCTTGTCGGTCAGGCGGGCGGAGCGCAGAGTGCGGTCAAACAGCGCGGTGTCGAAGACCGTCTCGAGTTCCTGCACCCGCTTGGAGACCGCCGACTGGGAGGTGTGGAGCTTCTGGGCGGCCAGGGCGAAGCTGCCGAGCTCACCGATCCAGTAGAGGGCCTCGAGCTGCTTGAACGTCATCACGGCGGGGCCGCTCCAATCAAATGAAGGAACACTTTTTTTCGCCGAATACTATCCAAAAATATCGCTTTTGGAAATGTCATTCGCATTCGAGAATTCAGCCATTCCCGATCGGTCGCGTGACCTTCGCGCGCCGAATCCGACGTCGACCTTCACCAGGATCCCCATGACTTCCCCTGCCGGCGAGCTTTTCTCCGACGCGCTGATGGCGCAGATCAAGGACCGCTTCCACTACGTCGATCGCGACATCTCCGGGCGCGAACGCCTGTTCTTCGACAACGCCGGGGGCTCCTTCCGCCTCAAGGCGGCGGTCGACCAGTTCGCTCGAATCGATGCGATCCCCGACTGCCCCGAGCGGATCCACGAACTGGCCGCCTACCTGCAGGGCGTCCAGGCCAGGGGGACGGACGACCTGCGCACGATCCTGAATGCGAAAGGGGGCAGCGTGTATGCGTCGCTCACCGCGTCGGGCGCGATGTTCGACATGGTGCGTGCCATCGCCGAGAACGTTCCGGGCACGAACACGGTGACCACGGTGCTCGAACATCCCTCCTCCTTCGACGCCATTTCGCTGTATGCCGAGCGCACGGGCAAGGCGCTCCGGGTGGCGCCGTCCAACCCCGTCACGGGCGGCGTCGACGTCGAGGCGATCGTCGGCCTGGTCGACCCCGACACGGCGCTGCTGAGCGTGATCTACGCATCAAACATCTCGGGCGCCAAGCTGGACCTGCACGAGATCGTCAAGCAGGCGCGCAAGATCAAGCCGGACCTGTTCATCGTCGTCGATGCCGTGCAGCACGCACCACACGGCCTGATCGATCTGCAGCAGACGCCGGTCGACGGCATCAACATCGCGCCCTACAAGTTCTTCGGCTGCCGGGGGTCCGGCATGTCCTGGCTGTCGGAGCGGGCATCGACGCTGCCCCATCACAAGCTGGCGGGCAAGAAGGGGGACTTCTGGGACCTCGGAAGCGCGGCGCCCTGGCAATTTGCGGTCGTCACCGAGATCGCCAACTATGTCTGCTGGCTCGGGAGCCGGTTCATCGAGAGCGACGATCGACGCACCCTGTTCGCCTGCGGCATCGAGAAGATCGAGCGCCACGAGCGCGCCTTGCTCGAACGCCTCCTGAACGGCGGCGATGCGGTCCAGGGGCTGCGCGAGATGGACGGCGTGACGGTCTTCCTGGACTTCGAGGACTTGACGAAGCGCGACCTGATCCTCGCGATCGGCATCGAGAATCTCGAGCATTCCCAGGCGGTCCGGGAGTACGAGAAGCGCGGCGTCATCGTCTACGAACGCGTCGCCACCAGCCTGTATTCGAAGCGGATGCTGGACTCGTTCGGTCTCGAAGGCGCCATTCGCGTATCGCCGCTGCACTGCCACTCCGCCGCCGACATCGACCGCTTCCTGCGGATCACGCGTGAGATCAGCCAGAGCTTCGCGGCCGTGGCGGCACGCTAGCGAGCGAGGCTCGGCCGGACTCCGAAGTGATGCAGCACGTTGTGCAGCAGCTTCCCGAACACCGGGTCGCTGCCCACCACCCAGGACGCACCCACGGCCCCGGCATGGAACACGCGCCCTCCCTGAGGTCGCTCCCAGTAGATCATCTCGGYCGACAGGCCGCCCAGCGACTCGGTGACATTCGAGAAGTAGTCGAGGTACGCATCCAGCGTGCCGGGCCGCTCACGAATTCCCTGTGCGATCACGGTCATGCCGCCGGGCGGCTCCGGCAACGAAGCCCCCGCGGGCACCTGGCGCGTCATGCGCGCGAGCGTCGCGACGCTCAGGTCCCACTCGTGGCCGATCGCGCGCGGCAGCGAGCCTCCGGGCCCATGGCCGAAGGTGTCGCCCTTCGCCAGGCCCAGTGGCTGCGGCCCCTGGAACAGAAAGTGCTCTGGTGCGTGCACGTGGTAGACGCCGAAGTCGCCGGCGTCGGCAAAGGCCCAGCCCGCGGTCTCGAGCCCGATGACCTCCGCCGCGGGACGCCCCGATGACTTGAGGCGGCCGCCGCGGGCCCAGTCCTGGCTGTGGTACTGCTCCCCGAAGCGCCCGGCCGGCGGTCCGACCGAAGGCACGCTCTCGTCATGGTCCGGGCCGTTGACCTTGCGCTGCTCCATGACGGTGCAATCCTCGTCGTAGCTGACCCGCAGGTACATGGTGTTTCCAGACAGCACGATCGCGCTGCCGCCCCGCCGCAGGTAGTCGTCCAGCCCGTCCGCCGCGGGAAGCGACCAGTATTCGCTATGGCCGTTGACGACCACGGTCCGATAGCGCGCCAGCATGGCGGGGTCGCGGTGCAGGTCGATGTCGCTGGCGATGTCCCAGTCGTAGCCCTGCTGCTCCAGCCAGACGTGCAGATGGCGCTCCAGCCGCGTCCACTGGCTGAAGCCGCTGTCCGCGGGGTCGTACAGGGCATTCGGACTGGCGTTGGGCCAGGGCATGCGAAGGCCGACCTGGTAGCAGGGCTGGCCGGCGCGGTGGAAGGTGTAGCTGTTGTAGGCGGGCGCCTCGGGGTGGCAGTTTTCCAGCCCGACTGAGCGGCGCGGCCAGACCGGGTCGTCCACCACGTTTTTCGCGAACGGCGTCGCGGCATAGGCGATCCAGCTGTTCACCGCGCACAGCACCAGGACCGGCGCCGGCGTCGCCTGCAGCGCGCGCTTCACGATGAAGCTGATGTCGTAGTCGGCTTCGCGGCCCTCGAACTCGAAATGCAGCCGGCCGACGTAGATGCCGGGCCGGGCATCGAGGGGAACCTGCCAGCGCTGGGTCGCTTCCCAACGGCAGTCATAGAGATCGTCGCCCGCGAGACGCAGGCCATGGCCGCGCGTGGGATCGTGCAGGGGGTCATAGCCGCCGCCCTCGTGCTCGGGCACTTTCGAGGGCTCGAAGGCCGGTCCGGCGATCATCCAGGTGGCGTGGTTGACGATGCGGCCGGTGCGCTGGTGGCCGCTGCAATCGGCCACGCGATCGCCGCGCTCTTCGCGCAGCGGCCAGCAGGCCAGCACCGAACGGCCGGTCGCGGCCTGCAGGCCGCGCTGCGCCACGCGCTCGCGCACTTCGTCCGCCGACAGGGCGCGATCGTGGATCGCGGGCATGACCAGGTCGGCCTCGAGGAACACACTGGCCAGCCCGTCGACGCCGCTGGCACCGAGGCGCAGCGGCGCGGCGCCGGGGCGCACCGGCAAGGCCGCCGGCCAGCAGCCGACCTCGGCGCCATCGATCCACAGGCGCGCCATGCGGCCGTCCCAGGTGGCGGCCACATGCTGCCATCGGCGGGCCACCAGGCGCCCGTACGCCTGCTGCGCGTCGGCGCGGAAGGCGCCGCCATCGCCGAGGTACAGGCAAAGCGCCCCGCCCGCTGCGATGAAAAGCCCGAAGCCGCAGCGCGAGGGAGTGTCGAACTGGCCGACCAGCGCCTGCCGCGTCGCCACGGTCCAAGGCTTGACCCAGCATTCGAGGCTCAGGCCGGCCAGCGCAGCGTCGGCGGCCAGCCCCTTCGCCACGTGCACGTAGGAGCCCGGATGGATCGCCTGCACCCTTGCCGGTGTCGGCTCGAAGCGATGCAGCACGGCGTCGTCGCTGCGCCGCTCGATGTCATGCCCGAGACGGCAGACGCTCATCCGGTAGGGGCGGTCGCTGCTGACATGGAAGCTCAGCGTCTCGCCCGCGTGCAGGCTCTTGCAATCCGCATAGCCGTGCACCCCGGGCAGGTGCAGCGGCCGATGCGCCGGGATCGGCGTGGTCTCGGTCGACATGGAGATCCGCAGCGATGCCTAGTCGGAAGTGAAGCCAGAGGCCTTGATCACCGGCCCCCAGCGCTGCAGGTCGTCGGCGATCAGCTTGGCGAGTTCCTCGGGGGTGCTCGGGCTCGGCTCGCTGCTGAGCTTGAGCAGTCGCTCTTGCACTTCCTTGTTCCCGAGCACCTTGTCGAGCGCCGCATGCAGCTGCTCGACCGTGGCCTTGGGCGTGCCAGCCGGCACGAACAAGCCGGTCCATTCGAGGTTGTCGAAATGGGGCTGGCCCAGTTCCTTCAGCGTCGGCACGTCGGGCAGGAGCTGCGCGCGCCTGGCCCCGTTGACCGCCAGCACCTTGAGCTTGCCGCTCTGCTGGTAGGCCACCAGGTCGGCGATCGGGGTGATGCCCGCGGCGATCTGGTTGCCCAGCAGGTCCTGCACCAGCGGCGCGGCGCCGCGGTAGGGCGCCGCCACCAGCGGCACCTTGGCTTCGGTGCCGAGCCGATAGCCCATGAACTGCGCCACGCTGCCCGGCGCCGGCACGCCGTAGCTGGCCTTGGCGCTGTCCTTGCGCGCGATGTCCAGCCACTGCTGCACGCTGCTCGCGGGCAGTTCGGCCGGCACCGCGATGCCCTCGTAGAAGCTGGCAATGCGACCTACCGCCTTGAAGTCCTTCATCGGGTCGTAGCGCACCGACTTCGAGGTCAGCGGCAGCATTACCATCATGTGCATGTTGGCGAGCAGCACCGTGAGGCCGTCCGGTGCCGCGGCGCGCACGTAGTCGGCCGCGATCTGGCCGCCGGCGCCGGTACGGTTGTCGACCACCACGGCCACGCCGAGTTCCGCCGCGAGCTTGTCCGCCAGCGTGCGTGCCTGCACGTCGGCCGAGCCGCCGGCGGGATAGCCGACGATCAGCTTCAGCGGCCCTTTTTGGGTCGGGACCTGGGCCGGCGCGGCAGCGGCGACGCAGAGCGAGGCGCTGGCGAGCGCGATCTTCACGAGTGCGGGGAGTTTCATCGGAGCCTTTTCGCGGGAAGTGAACAAAGGGTTTCAGCTCGACGGGGTGCGCGCGATCTCGTCCGCCAGGTCGCGCAGCGAGGCTTCGAGCAGTTCGGCCAGCAGGTCGACCTCGGCCTCGGTGATGGTCAGCGGCGGCGTGATCAGCTGCATGTCGCCGTAGGCGCCGAGGTTGGCGCGCCGGTTGTAGAGCGCAATCCCGCGCCGAAGGCCGTGCTGGGTGAGCCGCGCGGGGGCGTTGAAGTCGGTCGGTAGCTGGCGCTTCGTCTGCTTGTCGGCGACGATCTCGATCGCCGTCAGCAGCCCCTTGCCGCGCACGTCGCCGACGATCGGCGAACGCTCGGCGATCGCCTCCAGCCGTGCCATGAGCTGTTCGCCACGGATGCGCGATTGCGTCACCAAGTCCTGCCGCACCACCTCGTCGAGCACCGCGTTGGCCACCGCGCAGGACAGCGGATTCGTGAAGTAGGTGTGGCCGTGCACGAAGCCGCCAGCGCCGGCGATCGCGTCGACGATGCGGTTCGGCACCAGCATCGCGCCGAGCGGCGTGTAGCCGGCCGCCAGGCCCTTGGCGAGCGTCACGATGTCGGGCCGCGCGTCGGCGAAGTGGTGCGCGGCCAGGAAGGCGCCGGTGCGTCCGGCGCCGCTCATGATCTCGTCGTAGATCAAGAGGATGCCGTGGCGGTCGCAGATCTCGCGCACCCGCCGGTAGTAGGCCGCGGGCGACACCACCGCGCCGCTCGACAGTCCGCCCACCGGCTCGAGGATGAAGGCCAGCACGCTGTCGGGGCCTTCGCGCACGATGCGTTCCTCCAACGCATCGGCGCAAGCCATCGCCTGCGATTCGACCGTCTGGCCTTCGGGCAGGCGGTAGCTCTGGGGCGCCGGCACCTTCGGCATCTCGCGCACCATCGGCCCGTAGATGCCGAGCGTATGGGCATCGCCGGTGACCGCCAGCGCGCCCAGCGTGGCGCCGTGGTAGCTGGGCTCGCGCGAGATCACCTTGGCGCGCTGCGGCTGCCCGCTCACCACCGCGTACTGCCGCGCCAGCTTCAGCGCCGACTCGTTGGCCTCGGATCCGCCGGAGACAAAGAAGGCGCGATCGAAGCCCTCTCCGGCCAGTGCGCAGACCCGATCGGCGAGCGCGATGCTGTGCTCGCTCTCGAAGAATCGCGGGTAGGCGAAGGTCACCCGGCCGGCCTGTTCGGCCATCGCCGCCAGCACCCGCGGATTGCCGTGGCCGATGTTGGCGACCACGGCACCCGCGGTCGCATCTAGGTAGCGCCTGCCATCGCCATCCCACAGGAAGACGCCCTCCCCG